>JALHJD010000353.1 GCA_022837185.1 Desulfobacteraceae bacterium | reverse complement strand
AATCCCCGCATTCATGCTCATTGGCACAGAGACAACAAACAAGTGAGGAGGAAAGAAGTGCAAACCGATCATCCGGTGGTCAGGGACCACATAATCACCCTCGACAGGTATCCGCATCTCACCGAGGACCAATCGCTGCATGATGCCGTAGAGGCCATCAAATCCTACACGCATTCTCCTGAGGCGCGCCTCGCCTACAGCGAGCTGTTCGTCCTGGACATCAGCAACCATCTGCTGGTTGGCCGTGCCAGGCTGCAGGACATCATCCGCGGTATTGACTCCCGCTTCAACGGGCTGGGCAAAGTCGGCAAATTTGAAGGGAAAAAAACCGACGTGACGAACCTGGTCACCCTGTGGGGGGATTCGTTCTTTGACGAATGCGCAAAAAGCAGGACGAAACAAATCAGGGAATTCATGTCGCCCGTACAGCATACCGTCGGGGGGAGCGACTCCCTCCTGAAGGCCCTGGCCATGATGCTGAGCGCCAACGAGACCGTCCTGCCCGTCGTCGACAATGACCGGGTTGCCGGGGTCATTCGCCTGGAGGAGATATTCAATGCCATCACCAATCGGTGCCGGCTGTGACAGCAACCACTTTATTATCAATTTGACCATAACAGGCGGAGAGAAAAGTCATGTCCAACGAACCAATGGAGGTAACGATGGCTGCGGCAGAGCAGTCCATCGACTGGAAGCGGTTGTTTTTCCTGGTGCTCGGAGTCGCCCTGTTCTTCATTATTTATTATGCCCCGCCCTGGCCGGATGCCATCGATCCGCAGGGCAATCACTTCATCCTGACCAAGGAAGGCAAGGGTGCCCTGGCGGTCTTCGCCCTTGCCGCCACCTGGTGGATCTTCGAGGTGCTGCCCATCGGCGTCACCGGCATTGCCATCGGCGTGTTCCAGGCGATGTTCCTGATCAGAAAACCCGAGGTGGCCTTCAAGGACTTCATGGACCCCTCGGTCCTCTTCATTTTCGGCTCCATCGTCATCGGCCTGACCTTCACCAAGAGCGGCCTGACCAAGCGCATGGCCTACAAGATGCTGTCGATCGTCGGCGAACGGACAAGCATGATCTACCTCGGCTGCTTCGTGATGACCGCCGTCCTGACCCACCTGATGGCCCACACCGCGGTGGCGGCGACGATGTTCCCGCTTCTGTTGGCCATCCACGCCCTCTATACCTCGGAGGATGTGCCCACCAAGTTCGGCAAGGGTCTGTTCATCGGCATGGCGTACGTCGCCGGGGCAGGCAGTATCATCACCCTGCTCGGTGCAGCCCGGGGCGCGGTGGCCATTGGCTTTTTCAAGGAGATGACCGGCAGGGAAGTGAGCTTTTTCGAGCTGTCCTACTACATGGCTCCGGTCGGCTGGCTGATGGTCTTTCTGATCTGGGGCATGATGTTGCTCCTGTGCAAACCTGAGAAAGCGGTGATCATCGGGTTGAAGGAAAGGGCTGTCCAGATGTACGCCGAACTGGGCGGCTGGAGTCGCAAGGAGATCCTCACCCTGGCGATCACCCTGGCGGTCATCATCCTGATCGCCGCCAAAAACTGGGTCCCGGCCCTGCAGAGCATCGACAAGACCTCGATCCTGCTGTCTTCGACCCTGCTCTTCTTCATCCTCAACATCCTCAAGCTCGAGGACCTCGAGGACATCCCATGGAACATCATTCTCCTCTTCGGCGGGGCAATGTCCATCGGCTTCTGCCTCTGGCAGACAGAAGCGGCCAAATGGCTCGCGGTGAACTGGCTGGCGCTGTTCAAGACCGCTCCCGCCGTTGTGTTTATTCTCGGCATGGCCTTCTTCGTGATGATCATGACCAACTTCATCATGAACGTGGCAGCCATTGCCATCTCGCTGCCGGTCGCCCTTGTCATCGCTCCCTACCTGGGGGTGGCCGGCGAGGTCATCTTCTTCTCGGCCCTGATGACTGCGGGCATGCCGTTCCTCCTGCTCATCGGCGCGGCCCCGAACGCCATCGCCTACAACTCGAAGCAGTTCACCACCGGTGAGTTCCTTAAGTTTGGCATTGTTGCCAGCATCTTGCTAATGGTTGTCGTTTATCTGGCCGTGGCGGTCATCTGGCCGAT
>JALHJD010000352.1:1250-3347 GCA_022837185.1 Desulfobacteraceae bacterium | reverse complement strand
CGAACATGTAAATACTTAATCTGCACAGAAAAATGAATCATCATTCAGGAAAGAGCATTAAAGCCCTTGTTTTTCCTTGACAAAACTCTATTTATTTTGAATACTGTAAAAGTAGGAATAGTTATTTTTAATTTCCTGAAGCAAATCCGACCATTAGCGAGTCATGAATATGAACACAACGGAAAGTATGATGCGACTCACCACTCAGCGCCAGATTATCCTTGAGGAATTGTCCAAGGTCAAAACGCATCCGACGGCCAGCGAACTGTACGACATGGTCCGCAAGCGTCTTCCCCGGATAGGGCTGGGGACCGTTTACCGCAATCTGGAGCTGATGGCGGAGAACGGCATGATTCTGAAACTGGAGGTGGGAGGGACGCAGAAACGCTTCGACGCTTCGACCCACACCCACTACCACATCCGCTGTTCGAACTGCGGCAGGGTGGATGATATCGATACCCCGGTGCTGGAGAATCTTGTCAAGGAGGCGGCGGCAAGCTCCTCATACAAGGTTCTGGGGCATCATGTGGAATTCACCGGAATCTGTCCGGCCTGTCAAAAGGGCAAGAAGGCCGGCAAGTCCTTTCATTGAAATTGAACAGGCCGCCCGGCACCCGGGGTGAAGGACGGCCTGGCTGTCGGACCCGGCCGACGGAAAGCTACGCGAAAACAACCCTGCAGAATCTCCGCTTGCCCACCCTGACCAGAATCGATCCCCTGGCCTCGATGTCGGCATCGCTGTCCGTCACCTTCTCTCCGTCGATGGAAACGGCATGCTGACGGATCATCCTGCGGCCGTCGGAGGTTGACGACACCAGTCCGGCCTCCAGCAGCAATCTGGGCAGCCAGATCCGCTCCTCCCCGACCGCGCACTCATATTCCGGAATCTCCTCCGGCACCTCATGCCTGGCAAAGACCTGCTCGAAATGACGCTTCGCCTTGTCAGCCGCCTCCACCCCGTGGAAACGGCCCGTCAATTCCTGCGCCAGCCTGACCTTGACATCCTTCGGATGGGCCCGGCCCCCGGCCAGGTCTTTCTTCAGTTGCCCGATTTCCCCGATGGAAAGATCCGAGAGCAATTCATAATATCTGAACATCAGGTCGTCGGACACCGACATCACCTTGCCGAAAATTTCCTCCGCGGGCTCGGTTATGCCGATGTAATTGCCGAGTGACTTGCTCATCTTGTTCACCCCGTCCAGTCCTTCCAGCAGGGGCATGGTGAGAACGACCTGGGGTTCCTGGCCATGGCTGCGCTGCAGATCACGGCCCATGAGCAGGTTGAACAGCTGGTCGGTGCCGCCGAGTTCGACATCGGCCTCGAGGGCGACGGAATCGTATCCCTGGATCAGCGGGTAGAGAAATTCATGGATGGAAATCGGCCGGCTGTTCTCGAAACGGACCTTGAAATCCTCGCGCTCCAGCATGCGGGCCACGGTGAGCTCCGAGGCCAGCCTGATCATGTCGTAGGAGCTCAGCTCTCCCAGCCAGGTAGAGTTGAAAACCACCCTGGTTTTGTCCGGGTCGAGGATCTTGAAGATCTGCTCCTGATAAGTCCGCGCGTTCTCCAGCACCTCTTCCCGCGTTAGCGGCTTGCGGGTAGCGCTCTTGCCGCTGGGGTCGCCGATCATACCTGTGAAATCGCCGATCAGGAAAAACACCTGATGCCCCAGCTCCTGGAACTGCCGAAGCTTGTTTATGAGCACGGTGTGACCCAGATGAAGATCAGGGGCTGTCGGATCGAAGCCTGCCTTGATGCGCAACGGTTTACCGCTTTCAAGACGCTGCAGCAGCTCCTCCTCCAAAAGGATTTCTTCACTGCCGCGCTTGATGAGAGCGAGGGCGTCGCTGCTGGCCGGTGCCATCATGAAACTCCTGGGTAATCTGTTCGGAAGCGGACGATTCTACTCAAAGCGCGACTGACAGCACATGCTTTCAGCTCGACCGCTGCTAAAAGTAAAAGACCTGACGCGGACTTAACGCACATAGCTCAAGTTCGCGTTGACCAGTATCCATAGTTACAGATATGGTTCCGGTGCGATTGGGATGGTGTCACCGTGCGCCCTAAAAAAACCAAACACTTCGAATTCAAGTCTA
>JALHJD010000352.1:0-1223 GCA_022837185.1 Desulfobacteraceae bacterium | reverse complement strand
AAGTCTAGCCAAGTCACTTTCAAGAAACGGCCCCGCCTGAGACGCCTTCACTGGGCAGCCCTCGGTGCCGCCGCTCTGACTGGAGCTGTGGTAGTACTGTCGCCGCAAAACGATGCAGCCGCAGTAGCCGGCTCGGGTGCTGGCGGCCACATTGAGTTGCCGCTGGAGCTGCCTCGTCTGGGCGCAGCACCAGCTGCGACGGACGCGCCGCAGCAACAAGTCAAGAAAACCGCTTCCATCGCCCCGAAAGCCCCCGCTTCCGTTGCGACTGCACCTGAAGCGGCCAGCCCAGAGCCAGAGCTAGAGCTAGAGCAGCGCTGGCAACAGGTACAGGTAAAGTCGGGCGACAGCCTGGCTCGAATCTTCAACACGCTCGGCCTCAGCACAAAGAACATGTACGAAGTGCTGGCCGCCGGCGAAGCTGCCAAGACGCTCACGCGCATCTTTCCTGGCGAACAGATCAGCCTCCTCATCGAGGATGGGCAGCTGCAGGCACTGCGCTACCCTGTCGATGAAAGCGTCACGCTACATATCGATCTTGGCGAGCAAGGCTATGTCACTTCGCTGGTCGCGACTCCTTTGGAACGCAGGCTGGCGCATGTAGCCGCAACCATTGACAGCTCGTTGTATGTAGCTGGCAAAGCGGCAGGATTGAGCGACGGTCTGATCATGCAGCTGGCCGACATCTTCGGCTGGGACGTGGACTTTGCCCTGGACATTCGCGCCGGCGACGGTTTTACCATCGTCTATGAAGAAATGTATCGTGACGGTGAGAAAATCCGCGACGGCGGCATCGTTGCAGCAGAATTCCTCAACCGGGGCCGCACCTTCCGGGCCGTAGCCTTCGTTGATGAAAAAGGTAATCGCGAGTTCTTCTCCCCCGACGGCAAGAGCATGCGCAAGGCGTTTCTGCGCTCACCGGTCGACTTCCGTCGGATCAGCTCCGGCTTCAATCCAAACCGTCTGCACCCCAAGCTGGGGGTGAAGCGCCCCCACCGCGGGGTCGACTATGCCGCGGCGACAGGGACGCCGATTCGTGCAGCCGGCGATGGCAAGGTTGTCCATCTTGGCTGGAAGGGCGGTTACGGCCGCACTATCGTGATTCAGCACGGCAGCAAGTACAGCACCTTGTATGCGCACATGTCGAACTACGCGAAAAACCTCAGTCATGGCAGCCGGGTTCGGCAGGGGCAGGTCATCGGTTACGTCGGAGCCTCCGGCTT
>JALHJD010000351.1 GCA_022837185.1 Desulfobacteraceae bacterium | reverse complement strand
TCTCTCTCACGCCGGAGCTGATGCAGTCGAATCATCAGTGATTCGTTCACCACCCCCTTGGAGTAATCGGAAACGATGACCGCGTCAAATTCATGGAGATGCTGCTCCAGGTAGGCAATCATCGCCTCCAGTGTCTTCCTGGACGGGATGCCCCTTTCCTCCCGGTCAAACCTGACCACCTGCTGCCCCTGGGCCACAACCCGGCTCTTGACGGTGGTCGGCCGCTCCCCCCGCACCAGACCCTGAACCGGGGCAGGCAGGTCCCGCACCAGCTCCACGAGCTTGTCACCCATGAGATCTGAGCCGATGACCCCGCACAACGCCCCCCGCCCCCCGAGGGAATAGATGTTTTTGAGGACGTTGGCGCTGCCCCCGAGAAGCAGCTCTTCCCGGTTGACGTTCACCACCGGTACCGGAGCTTCGGGAGAAATACGGGTCACCGTGCCCCAGATGAACTGATCGACGATGACATCGCCGATCACCAGAATGTTGGTCTGCTCAAACCGGCCGACGGCCTCCAGGAGATTGTCAATGGCGGTCACGCGTCAAGCTCCATCAACCGCTCGGCCATCCGCTCGGCGGCGAATACCAGCGATTCCAGATCAAGGAAATCAAGGACCCGCTCATCGACAAGGACTTTGACCCTGCTGTCAAAACCCTCTTCCGGCGCTTCGTCCCAGAACAGAAGGCAGAGCGGGACATGCGGCAAAACCGGGATAACGGCCCCGAAATCGGCGGAAGCATCTTCCGGCGCCGGCCGCGGGCCCAGCCGGCCGCACACATCGGCCAGCCGGTTGCCACACCCCTTGAATCGCCGAGCCAGCGGCTGCTCGCAATAGGCGGCAAGGGTGCGGACCTTGGAAATGGAATTGGGCAGGCTTTCCAGGCCGACCCAGGTGCACCGCGGCGCCGGTCCGCCCCGGGACGACAGGTAATTATACAACAGAATAAGGTCCCGGGGATCAACCGGTTCCAGACCGTCCATCCGCAGGGTGTCGCGGCTGATTTCCACGCGGCGGCCCAGATACTGGAAATGCAGGCAATCGGGTTGTTCAGACGCCGGATCAGCCCCGATCCGGACAGCCTGGGCGGCGAAATCCAGGTCACGGATTTTGGACCGGAGATGGGTTGCCAGGGCCATGTCCCGTTCACGCTGACTTCCGGCCACCGTAGCCAGACCTTGACCGCGCGGCTGATCACCCGACCCTTCCAGGGCGGCAGGGTCGATATAAGGGCAGCGGGAGGGATCAGCCCCTCCCTTGGTTACCGCAACGGCAAAAGCAAGGCAGGACGGGTGGCCGCATTCGCCGCAATTGGTTCCGGGAAGATATCGAAGAAAATCAAGGGGATTCAACAGGACTCCAACCCGGCTGAAAAACAATCGCCTCTCCGTCCGCTCCAGACCGGCTGAAACGGCCGTTTCCCTGCACAAGGAACCGGAACAGTTATTTTCCGGCAGCGTTGAGGGCCTTGGTCACCTCGTCGGTAATATCGACGGCGTCGGAGGAATACATCACAACCTCGCTGGGCAGGATGATGTCCAGTCCCTTATCCTTGGCCAGTTTCTCGATCACCTGTTCAAGCTCCTTGCGGATGGGGCTGAGCTGCTGGTCCTCCAGCTTCTTGAGTTCGAGATTGGCATCCTCCTGCTTGACCCGCAGGTCACGCCGCATTTTCTGGAATTCGATGGCCTTTTCCTGCTTTTTTTCCTCGTTCCAGACCGAGCTTTTCTTTTCAATCTCATCCTGCAGGGCGACCAGGGCATCTTCTTCCTGTTTGAATTTCTCCTGCAGCTCCTTGACTTTCTTGTCCATTTCCACCTGCGCCTTCTTGCCGACTTCAGAAGCGGCGAAGACCTTCCGCAGATTCAGCACGGCAATGGTCTCGTCGGCAGCCAGGACTGTCCCCAGGGGCCAGAAAGCCAGAAAAAGAAAAACAATGGCCGTTGCCAGAGCAACACCTTTTGTCGTCATGCCCACAACTGTCACCTCCAATGCCGGCCGATGCGTTCTCCGCAGGGCCGTGTTTTGCAAACAAAAACGGGAGAAGACGCGCGTCTTCTCCCGAGATAAAAAACTCTCCCTGCTCCCCCTACTGTATAATCACA
>JALHJD010000038.1:3517-18713 GCA_022837185.1 Desulfobacteraceae bacterium | reverse complement strand
TGGGCCGAACGTTGCGGGGTGGACATAGTCGCCCAGAAGCAGGGCGCCGATCCATCCGCGGTTGTCTACGATGCCATCGAGTACGGCCTGCACAGAAACGTCGATGTCATCATCGTCGATACCGCCGGCCGGCTCCATACCCAGGTCAACCTGATGGAAGAGCTGAAAAAGATCAAGCGGGTGATCGGCAAGAAGCTGGCGGGGGCCCCGCACGAGGTAATGCTGATCATCGATGCGACGACCGGTCAGAACGGTATTTCCCAGGCCAAACTGTTCAATGAGGCCGTGGAAATAACCGGTTTGACCCTGACAAAGCTCGACGGCACCGCCAAGGGAGGGATTATTGTCAATATTTGCCGGGAGATTGGAATCCCTGTTCGCTTTATCGGTATCGGCGAAAAAATTGAAGACCTCCGCGACTTCGATCCGCGGGAGTTCGTCGATGCCCTGTTCGCCAACTTCTCCGCCGGCAGCGCGCCCGAGGAATAGGGAGCCGCGTACGTTCCACCTTGTCCTGGTTCATCAATGCAATACAGGTATCATAATCAACCCGGCTGCGGGGGCTGTTTGCTCGTCGTTGCCCTCATTCTCCTTGCCACCGGCGGCGCTCCTGCCCTGCTGAATTTTTTCGGTTTTCTCCTGTTTGCCGGAGTGTTCGGTTTCCTGCTCCTGCTGGCCGCTTTCTGGGGATTCAGCTATTATGTGCAGAGCCGGATCAGCAAATATGAGGCCTCCCAGACCGAAACCCACAACCGTTTCGTCTATCTGCTGGTCAACATCCTGGTCAGGATCGCCCAGGCCGACGGCCATTTCACCAAGGCCGAATTGCAGACCATTCTCAATTTTTTTCAGTACAACCTGCGCTACACCCAGGATCAGATGTACTGGGTCAAGCAGCTGGTCAAGGAAGCGCGGGATGCCGAGCTCAGCATGGATGAGCTGCTGCTTGAGTTCAGGAACTCTTTTGCCTATGAGCCCCGCCTGATTCTCCTCGAGCTGATTTATCAGATCATCCATACCAAACAGCCGCCGCCCGAAACTGAAATCAGCCAGGCCAGGACCATTGCTGCGTTCCTCCATATTTCAGCCTATGATCAGCGGACAATCGAAGCCAAGTACATGTACCGGCAGCAGCACGAGTACGGCACCGGCGCCGGGGCCGAGGAACAGTATTATGCCGTTCTCGGCCTTGAACCGGGTGCGGATTTTACAGTGATTAAAAAAGCGTACAGAAAATTGAGCATGCAATACCACCCGGACAAGGTCAGTCATCTCGGGGAGGAGTTCAAGCGGGTCGCCGAGGAAAAAATGAAGGAAATCAACATGGCCTATGATTACTTTAAGAAAAAATTTAATAACGTATGATTTATTACTGTATTTCTGTAGATTTTCGGTAATATTAATCGGAAGGAAATAAGTTATGACCGTTGCCAGAAAAATGCAGCAGTTCGCCGAACGATCCTCCTGGATCCGGAAAATGTTCGAGGAGGGCGCCAAGATGAAGGCGCGGTACGGGCCGGACAACATCTTTGACTTCAGCCTCGGCAATCCCAACGTGCCTCCGCCGCCGCGGTTTTTCGAGGTGCTGCGGGAACTGGCTGCCGATGACAAGCCCGGCGCCCACGGCTATATGCCCAACGGCGGCTTTCCCTATGTTCGGGAGGCGCTGGCCAGGAGGTTGTCCGCCGAGCAGGGGATCGACCTCGACCAGGGAGAAGTGCTCATGACCTGCGGCGCTGCCGGCGCCATCAACCTGGTGATGAAAGCCCTGCTCGATCCGGGTGACGAGGTGATCATCCTTTCCCCGTTTTTTGTGGAATATGAATTCTATATCGACAACCATGGCGGCAAGAGCAGAATTGTCCCTACTGACAGCGAGTTCAACCTCGATCTGCGGGCAATTGAAAGGGCCCTGAATGAAAAAACCAAGATTGTCCTGATCAACAGTCCCAACAATCCGACCGGACAGATATATTCCCGGGAATCGGTCCGGCGGCTCGGCCGGCTGCTGGAGCGTTTCTCCGAGAAGCTCTGTACGACCATCTACCTCGTCGCCGATGAGCCCTACCGCAAGATTGTCTATGACGGCGGCGAGGTGCCGTCGGTCATGGCGGCCTCAAGGAATTCGATCATCGTTTCATCCTATTCCAAGGACCTGTCCCTGCCCGGCGAGCGGATCGGATACCTGGCCGTCCATCCGGAGATCAAGCAGAAGCAGCTGCTGATCGATGCGCTGACCCTGGCCAACCGGATACTCGGTTTTGTCAATGCGCCGGCGCTGATGCAGAGGGTGGTGGAGCAGCTGCAGGACGTGACCGTGGACACGGGGGTGTACGCCCGCAGGAGGGAGACATTCTGCGCCGTCCTCGACGCGGCCGGGTTTGACTATACGAAACCCAAAGGGGCCTTTTACGTTTTTCCCAAGGTCCCCGGCGATGACGTGGAATTCTGTACCATTCTGCAGCAGGAAAAAATTCTGGCCGTTCCGGGCCGGGGCTTCGGCGCCCCCGGTTTCATCCGCCTGGCCTTTTGCGTGGATGATTCGGTGATTGAACGGTCGGCGGATGCCTTCAAAAGGGCAATGGCCAGGGCCAGGACATGAAGCCCGGGGGCTGGCCCCTGTCTTTCCCGCAATGATGCGGGGTTCAGAGCAGGGCGCCCGCCTCGATTTCCAGTTTTTCGGCCTTTTTGGCCAGGGCGTCCGCCCGGTGGACGAGTTGCCGGGCCTCGCTTTCCATGACCGCCGCCCAGCGGCGGTATTTTCTTTTCACCTTGCGGATCGCGCTTCGTGAGCGCAGGTGCTGCGCTTCCTGCAGGAGGCTGACCGCATCCTCCCTGGCGGCGGCTTCCTCGGCCCGGTAGCGGGCGGCCTGCCCTTCGAGGAGCCGCCGGCTTTTTTGCGCATCCGCGGCCCGGGCTGCCTCGGGCGGCCTGGCGGGACGCTTCACCCGTTGCCGGGGAACGGGACGGATGTCCAGGATTTCGACCCCTTCGGGGGGCGGATAATCCGTGATGTTGAGGACCCCCTGCGCATCCTTCCAGGTGTAATTGTTTACCCCTGCATGACCCGCGCCATACACCAGGAGCGACAGGACGATCAGCCAGACGTATCTGCTGCGCATGCTCTTCTCCCCTCCCTTGGCTGAATCCGGCATCAGCTTTTATCGGCCCTTCTGATCACATCACAGAGGTCAAGGGCCAGGGAGCCGATCTCCTTGTCGTCTTCACCCTCGACCATGATCCGGATTACCGGCTCGGTGCCCGAGGGCCGTACCAGTATCCTGCCCCGGCTGCCGAGTTTCCGTTCGGCCCTGGCCAGGGCCTGGGGAAAGCCCTGGATCTGATCCGGGGCAACCTGGGCGGACATGCGGACGTTTTCCAGGACCTGGGGATACGCCGTCATGATTTTGCTCAACTCGGACAGGGGCCTGTTTCTCTTGATCATCACTGCCAGGAGCTGCAGGGCCGCCAGGGTCCCGTCTCCCGTGGTGTTGTGGTCGAGGAAGATCAGATGACCGGACTGCTCGCCGCCGAAATTGTACCCCTTGCTCCGCATGGCTTCAACGACGTACCGGTCGCCGACCCTGGTGCGGACCAGCTTGCCCCCCATTTTTCCCATCGCCTCTTCCAGGCCCATGTTGCTCATCACCGTGGCCACGAGCGTTTTTTTCCTGAGCTTGCGGCCGGCAAGCAGCTCCCTGGCGCAGATGGCCATGATGTGGTCGCCGTCCAGGGCAAGCCCTATGTCGGCGCCGACCTCTTTGACCTTGGCGGCAATGACTTCGGGATGCAGGGCGCCGCAGCGGGAGTTGATATTCTTGCCGTCCGGATCGACCCCGATGGCGGTGACCCTGGCGCCCAGTTCGGCAAAAACATGGGGGGCCACCTTGTATGTTGCCCCGTGGGCGCAGTCAAGCACGATGTGGAAATCGTCCAGGGTGTATTTGCGCGGGAACGTATTCTTTAAGAAGACAATGTAGCGGCCCTTGGAGTCATCGATGCGTGCCGCTTTGCCCACTTCGTCGGCCACCGGCCGCAAGGCCTCCATTTTCTGGGAAAAGATCAGTTCCTCGATTTCCGCTTCCATGTCGTCCGGCAGCTTGAAGCCGTCGCCGGAGAATATCTTGATGCCGTTGTCCTGGAAGGGGTTATGGGAGGCGGAGATCACCACGCCCGCATCGGCCCGCATGGAGGTGGTGATAAAGGCGATGCCGGGCGTCGGCAGCGGGCCCACCAGCAGGACGTTGACTCCCATGGAGCAAATACCGGCGGCCAGGGCGTTTTCGATCATATAGCCCGACAGGCGGGTGTCCTTGCCGATGACGATATGATGGTCCCTGCTCTGGTTTTTCACCAGGAAGGCGATGGCCCGGCCGATCTGCATGGCGATTTCGGTGGTCATCGGATGGATGTTGGCAATGCCCCGGACCCCGTCGGTCCCGAACAGTTTTCGTGATCCTGTATTCATGGCGGTCGACTCTGTGCAGATGATTGATGGATGCTGCGCCTTGCTATTCTTCCAGGTCTTTCGGACCGTCAGCAGCGGTGACGACCACTTCCGGAGGCTTGACCTCGATGATTTTCACCGGATCGTGGCCGGGAACGGCGACGCCGGTGACGTTCACCTTTACCGTTTGCGGCCATTCCCCGTCTTTTACGGATGCCGAGGCGCGGAAGAGCATGGAAAGCTCCGGTGTTTCCTTGATCAGGTTGACCGGAATGGCGGCCCTGACCGTTACCGAGTCCGGCTTGACGGCAACCGGCACCTGCGCGTCACGGGCGTTGACAAGAATGTTCTTGACGGTTCGCTCCTCCATCACTTCCCGCACCTCGAGCCGGGCTGAAACCACCGTCTCCCCCAAAAGCTCGAACAGGTCGGGTTCAAGATTGAGATTGACCTGCATGGTGGTTGTGTGGTTGAGGCCGTCCAGATCGATGACATAGGTGGAAATTTCATACCCCTTTTCCAGCACCGTCTTGGGGCCGGATATAACGAGGTGGTCCGGATCGAGTTGTATCTGCTGAAGCTCGTAGCCCTTGGCTGGTTTTCCCTCGGTGACCGCCTTGATGGGAAATTTTTTCTGGACGAGCTGATCGAGTTGGAGGGTAATGTTGGTCGGCTGGAGCCTTTGAACGGTGACGCCCTTGGGAAAAGGAACCGATTGCTCATCATTTCGGATCACAATGGTCCCGGGCTTGGCTGTGGAAAGATCCACCGGCCGGGTGATGTTCCGGTTGCGGATATCCTGGATCATGCTGCGGGGACCGCGGATCGAAACCTCGATCTCACTTTTGTACTGATTGGAAATAATCAGATCTTTGGGAAGGTTGATGATCTCGATGGGGACCTGCATGTTGATGTCGACCTGGTCCTCGCCGACGACAAAATACCAGAGCATGACCGCCAGGCAAAGCGAAACGACCTTCAGCATCCAGTTATCGGGCTTGTTTCTGAATAATCGTATTTTCTTCATGTGCGGTGCAACTTGCCCAGCCAGCTCCTCCACGAAGAGCCGGGCAAGATGTTGTTGACGAATATTTTGTGCAGTGCGCTTGCCACGGACTCTTCGTCCCGGTACGTTTTGATGGTGCCGTTTTCCACCAGCGATATTTCCTGGGTCTCTTCGGAAACCACCAGGATGACAGCGTCGGTTTCCTCGGAGAGTCCCAGCGCGGCGCGGTGCCTGGTGCCGTACCGTTTGGCGATGTGGGCGTTCTGGGAAAGGGGCAGGAGGCAGCCGGCTGAGTGAATCCTGCCGTTGTAGACGACCACCGCGCCGTCATGAATGGGAGAGGTCGGCAGAAAGATCGATATCAGCAGTTCCCTGGTCAGCTTGGCGTCGATGGAGTGAGCGGATTCGATATAGTCGCGGAGTCCGGTTTCCCGTTCAATGACGATCAGCGCCCCGATTCGTTTTTTTGCCATATGACTCACCGCCTTGACGATCTCATTCAGGTCGTGCAGGACGATATCCTGCTGCTTCTGAAAGGGTGTCTTGCCCACCTGGGTCAGGACCCGGCGGATGTCGCGCTGGAAGACAATGATGATGATGAGGAAGATGGAATTCAGGAAGGTGCGGAGAATCCAGTGCAGGGTGAGAAGGTCGAGCTGCCGGGCAATGAAATAGATAATGGTGATGACGACGATGCCGATGAGCATCTGCACCGCCCTGGTGCCCCTGATAAGCAGAATGATGCGATATATGATGATTGTGACAATCAATATATCGACCACATCCTGCCATCTGAGTGTGCTGATGAAGTTGACCATCGTCGCGGAAGCCGGGCAAAAGAAAATGATGTACGTGATTTATTTCTTTAAATTTAGCATGTTAAATTCCAATTGAACAGAAAAATAAAAGTAATTATCAAAAAATGAGGGACTGGCAAATTTTCCCTTACATGGTTATATAAATAAATTTTTCCCGCAGCTTCCCGAAGTGAAGGGGAAATGAATCGAAAATTTAAGGACGCAACGCGCCATGGCCATAGACAGGTTTGGAGAGATTCCCATCACGGCCGGTCCGGAAGAACCGGAGGAGGGAGGTGAGGAAAAAGAGGCCGGCAGGGAGACCGGGGAGCGGAAATCGCCGGATCGCCCGGTCCGGCGGCCGCAACCTGACAGAGCCAATGGGGAGGACGATGCCGCTCCCCGCCACCCCAGCCGGTACGGGAGGAAAAAGACACAGCGGCAGCCTGTGCGGCTCAGGCCGCTCCGCTGGCTGCTCGTGCCCCTGATCGGCGTGCTGCTGTACGGCGTCGGCGGATATTTTCTGGTACCGGCCCTGATAAAGGGACCAATGGCAGGAATGCTGGCCGAACGGTTGGAACGGCCGGTGGCGGTGAAAAGAATAGTCTTTGCCCCCTTTACCCTGGATCTTTATCTGGAGGAAGTAACCATCGGCGTGCCGCGGGGGAGCACGGGCAGGAGCGGAAACTTCCTGTCCTGCGAAGCGGTCCGGTGCCGGCTCGGACTCGAACGAATCTTCCGGGGGAAGCTGCTCTGCGACAGGATCGCCCTGGAAGGACTGGACTTGCAGGTCAGGCGTGACGCGGCCGGCTTCACCGACTTGAACGACGTCCTCAATATTTTCGCCCCCCAGGTCAACAGGGAATCGGGATCCGTCTGGCCGGCCTGGCTTGAAGCCGGAGAGCTTGATGTCCGCGGCGGGACAATTGTTTTCCAGGATGATCTCATCAACAGGCAGTACCTGGTGGAACAACTCGAACTGTACCTGCCTCCCGGCGGAGGGAAAAGCGGCGGCAGCGACCGGTTGCCGAAAATCAGCGCCCTGGTCAACGGCAGCCCGGTGCGGGCCGAGGCTGTCAGGACGGCAAACGGCGAAGGGAAACCGGAAATAAGTCTTTCCCTCCGCAGCAGCGAGGTGGAACTGGGCAGCTACCTTGATTATGTATCTGTCCCCGGGCAGGCCGGCGATTTCAGATTGAGCGGCGGACAGGCCGATGTCGAGCTGAAAATCGTGTTTCCCCGGGAGAGGGAAGGGGGGGAGAGATTTGTGGTCGGCGGCCGGGCATCGGTGTCGGGCCTGCAGTTTGTCGACAGGGAGGACAGGCCGGTTTTCGGGGCGCCGCGGGCCGACTGCACATTCGCATTCATCCCTTCGACCGGCCGGTTCCTTGTGCATGATGTCGGCTTCTCCAAGCCGCTCCTGGTGTTCCACGATGAGGCGAAGGAGCCCGGGGACCATCAAATCGGAGGGGTGTTCGGGATCATCGATGCCTTCCTGCTGTCGCCGGACAGGTTCCTGGTAACGCAACTGCATGCCGCGGACGGCACCATACAACTGCCCCCGACTTCCTCGGCGGGGCCCGTCACAACATTAAGCAAAGTCGAGTTCACCCTGCAGGCAGCGCCGGAGGCGGCAAAGGGCCGGGAGGGTAACGGCCCGGCGCGGTTCTCCTTCCGTGCCGTCGCCGGGCAGGAAGGCAGCGGAACCAAATTGTCCGCCGAGGGAGAAATTTTTCCGGGGGGTGCGGGCAAAGGCAGGTTTTCCGCCGACCGTTTCGATTTCCAGCGCCATGGGGATCTTCTGCCGGCAGCAGGTCTTCGGCTGGACCGGGGGATCGGCGGCATCAGTTTTGCCTTTGACGTGATGGCGGGAGGCGGGGCCGGAGCAGAAGAGCCCGGCACGTCCATGCAGTTGCGGGAAGGCCGACTCGATGTCGCGCAATTTTCCCTCAGGGCCGGGACGAAGACCATCGCGTCCGGGGAGCGGCTGCGCTGCGAGAATTTTCAGATCGATGAAGCCGCCCGCCGTTTCGGCTGCGGCACCCTGGAACTGGTCAACAGTGAAATTTTTTCGCTGCCGGCCGTTTCCCCGGATTCGGATTCCCGGGCCGGCGGAAACCGGGAGCCGCATCTGACCGTCGACAATCTGCGCATCAGCGGCTCCAGGCTGCACGCTCCCCTCCTGGCACCCCTCTGCGGGGCGGAAAACGACCTGGCGGTCGACAGCTTCAACCTGCAGGCCGACCATCTCATGGACGGCGGCAGCGGGAACAACATAGCCGCTTCGGCCGCCATCGGCTCCCGGGGCGAAGTACAGGTTGCCGGGCAGTATTTCCCGGCGGGGCGGACCGGCAGTTTGGAGATCAATCTGCGGCATATCGACTTCCGCCTGTTCGATCCCTGTCTGTCCGCCGTTGTTGTTCCGCCGGTCAAACAGGGGACCCTGCATATACAGGGCAACGTGGCCATGCCCGCCGGCGAATTTTCCGGCCAGGTATGGATGAACGACCTGGAGGCCGGCGAACAGGGCGGTCCGCGGGTGCAATGGCAGTTGGCAACCTCGGACAGGGTTGTGCTGCGGACCAGCCCCCGTCATCTCGACCTGGGGGAGATCATGGTGCGCAAGCCGGCGGTTGCCGCTGGATTGAGTGAGGGGGAAGATGTCCTCGCCAGGTTCTTCCATCCCGGCAAACTCTCCTTCGCCGGGGTAGCCGTCGACAAGGTCAGCATCGAGGACGGCCGCTTCACTCCTCCCTGGCCCGTCCTGCTGCCCGGCTACCAGCCGGAACTGACCGGGATAAACGGCGATATCGCTTCCCTGGGGGAGAAGGTCATGCCTTTTTCCTTCCGGGGCCGAATGAACGGATCCGGGGCGTTTACCATCGACGGAGAAACGGAAGCGGAAAAGGTGCGCAGCTATTCCCTGGAAGCGACGGATGTCCGGCTGACGCCCTTTGAGGATTTTTTCCGTCAGGAGCTTGGCCTGGCGGTCAACGAAGCCGGCGCGGCCTGGACCCAGACCCTGAGCAGGTCCGGGGAAGGATCCGAGATTGCCGCCACCGTGCGGATCTCCGGGGCGACGCCGGAGAGGGAATCCCCCATGCTCCAGGCACTGGCCCTGTTCATTGACGACCGGCTGCAGCTGACCATGGCGTTGCGCGAAAATCCACCCGCGGCCGGGGAAGGGACATTTCTCTTCCACCAGCTCCGGAACCGGCTGCGGCATCAGGCGGTCCGGGCCGCTATAGCGCCGCTGCTCGTGGTCCGGGAGCACCTGCCGGCACTGGAACTTCCCGATCATGTTGCCTTTGGCCCCGGGTCGGCACTTCCCGATGAGCCGGAAGTGCTGGCCGGCTACGGAGAGCTGCTGGCCCGCCGGCCTTTTCTGCGGCTGCGGCTGCAGCCCGTTGTCAGCGATGAGCTCGATGCGGATGCCTTGCAGGCTGTCCTGCAGCAGGAGGAGGATCTGCGGCGGGAAGAAGAGAACAGGAAGCGGGCCCTGGAAAGAGTACGGCTGGAGGAAAGGGAAATAGAGCGGCTGGCAGCGATCAGGGAGGGAAAAGCGACGGTGGAAACCGAGGAGATCGATCCGGCCGAGCTGGCCCGTGACCTTGATCCGCTTCCCTTTGTCCGGGTGGAGGTGAGCGAGGAAGCCCTGCGGGAGCTCGAACGGAAGCGGGCGCTCGCCGTCCGGGATTACCTGGTCGACACCCTTTCGATCCCAGCGGACAGAATTGCCGTCGCCGAACCGGGAGGCCAAGGGCCGCCGCGGGTGCAATTGGTTCTGGAGCCCCTCATCACCCCGGCAACGACAGGAACGGTTCATGATGATAGCTGATCTGATCAGAGCAACGAGAACGGTCCGGAGATACCGCGAGGACCAGCTTATCGACGACGCAGTCCTGCGCGACCTGGTCGATCTTGCCAGGCTGGGCGGTTCGGCCGGCAACAGGCAGCCGCTGCGATACATGATCGTCACCGATCACCGTTTGCGCGAGCTTGTGTTTCCCTGCCTCGGCTGGGCCGGCTACCTGCGTGATTGGCCCGGGCCGGCGGAAGGGGAGCGACCGGCGGCCTATATCGTCTGTCTGCTCGACCGCGACAGGAGCGGGACAGCGGAAAAGTACGCCGAGGTCGATCTCGGCATCGCGACCCAGAATCTGCTCCTTGGCGCCGCCGAACAAGGAATCTACGGCTGCCGGATCGCCTCCGTGGCCCCGGCAATCAAAAAGGTTCTGGAGGTGGAAGAGCGCTACCGGGTTCTGCTGGTCGTGGCCCTCGGCTATCCGGCGGAACGGGTCGTGCTGGAAGAAGGGGAAGGAGATGACCCCGTCCGCTACTGGCGGGACGAAAAGGGCGTCCACCATGTGCCCAAACGGCGGCTGAACGATCTCCTTCTTTCCCCCGGCAAAGCGGCCGGCGAATAACCTGCGCCATGCTGCGCCCTCCTCACACCAGATACGGCCGGCTTGCCGTCTATTACCTTGACCGGCGCGACGTACCGTCTGTCGAGGATCCTGATTTCATCGGCTGCTGGGTCGAAGACGATGCGGCCATTCTGTTTTTTCACCGTCCCAAGGATGACCTGGTCAACGACCTGTGCGGCGCAACCGGCGCCCGGATCATCTACCGGGCCGACCTTGACTATCGGGACTGGGAGGCGGGCGTCACCATAGAGTCCTTCGCCACCGGGTCCCTGGTTGTCCGGCCTGTGTGGGAGGCAGCGGGGCAGGCCGCCGGTCCCGGAGAAATCATCCTTGATCCCAGCGTTATTTTCGGCAGCGGTTTTCACGCCACGACCCGCCTGTGCCTGGAAACGCTGGAACGTGTTCTGACCGGATCGGACGAGGTCATCGGCTCGGTCATCGACCTGGGCACCGGAACCGGCCTCCTGGCAATTGCCGCCGCCAAGCTCGGCGCCGGACATGTGACCGCGGTGGATATCAATCCCCTGGCCTGCAAGGTAGCCAGGCGCAATGTCGAACTCAACTCCTGCGGCTCGCGGGTGGACGTCGTCCAGCTTGATGCGGGCGAGGCGCTGCCTGACCTGCGGGGGTACGATCTGGTCGTGGCCAACCTCTACAAAGGGCTGCTGCTCAGACTTTTTGCCGAACCGCGTTTCTGGGGGGCAAAAATGTACATGATCTCGGGATTCATCGCCGCCATGGAAGGGGAACTCCTTGCCGGCCTGCCGGCGGACAGGTTGCAGGTGCTGCGGCGCGGCGCCAGGGACATGTGGCGGCTGTGGCTGCTGCGCAACAGGCGGCAGGAGGTATAGTCCATGGAGCTGTCCCGCCATACGCTGCTTGTCATTGAATGGCTCGGCCTGTTGTCCATGGCGACCTTTATCGGCAGTCTTCTCGCCGTTCCCTGGATCATCGCCCGGCTGCCTGCCAAATATTTCATCCAGCACCGTGAGAAAGTTGAGGAGCGCCACCAACGGCACCCGTTGTTGGCGAAGATGATATTTCTGACGAGGAACGCCATCGGTTTTGCCTTCCTCATGGCCGGGGCCGCCATGCTGGTGCTGCCCGGACAAGGCGTAATAACCATGATCATCGGCCTTTCCTTCATGGACTTCCCCAAAAAACACCAGGTGGTGGATTTCCTCGTTCACCGGCCCCGGGTGAGGCGATTCCTCAACTGGATGCGCCGGAAAGAAAAGAAGCCCCCCTTTCAGTTTTAGGGGGAGCCGGGACGGCGCGACAAATTACCACATTCCCGATGAAATCGGAGAGTGGTAAGAACCACGTTCTGAATGGATGTTCATTTTCTGTCCGCAAAGAGCCGGATACTCATTGATAATGCGATGTCAACCATGGGTCAGAACAGCAACTCAAACTTTCTCGACAGGATTCGGCACCTGTTCAATCCGCTCCATGTTTACTGCCGGCTGATATCCCTGGGCATGCCGAGCAGGATGGCGATGGGCATATGCAAAACATATGAAATCTGCCTGTACAAGCCGACCCTGGGAGGGGATGGCCAATAGGGGTCCCCTTCTCCGGGAAAGGATTTCACGGCGCCCGCCGGCGGCCCCACCGATTCTCCTTCCAAAAAAAAACCGCCCTCCGAACTGCGTCCAGGGGGCGGAGCACTGATCGTTTGTCGGAGTCCATTTCAGGAGAACATCCGTTTTTCGCCCGGTTTGGGAACTTCCACCACTCCTGCTTTTTCAAGGGCCAGGGAGAGTTCGTAAAAATCTTCCCGGTCCGGGTGCCCCGTGGCGGTCGCCGCATCCTTGAGCCAGGGAGGCTGGGGATCCTTGTTGGCCGCGGCATCCAGCACATTTTGCGGAACTTCCCCCTGGCAGCTGAACGTGCCGACGATGTTCGCCCCCGAGGCCAGCTCCCTTGCCTTGTTCATGCCCAATCTGGAGATGTCGGAGTCCTTGGCGGCGCCGTGGGTGGCGAGAAGGAACAGTTTGCGGACCCCCTTGCATTTTTTCAGGTACTGCTGGCTGTCGGAATCCGGCTGCCCGCCCTGATACCAGAACGCCACCACCACGACATCATAATCGCCGGGGTCCGGCGCTCCGGCAACCGGACTGATTTCCTTCTCACCCGACAGCCGGGAAAAGGCGGCTTCAGCGAGTTTTCTGGTGTTTCCTCCCTTTGATGAGTAGACAACAAGCTGTTTCATATCAATTCTCCTTGTGTGATGAATGGGAAGGTGACAACGAGGGGTGCAGGGTCAGACGAAGAGGTCTTTCGATCAAGCATTATGAACAGTCCGCCGTTGGTTGCATGTCCGGGAAATGTTCCGGACCCAAAAGGAATGATTCCTGATAAAACGACAAATAACTTCCTGTTTCCACAATCATATCCTCTTTTTTTCCGGGCCTCAAGACGTTTTTGCCGCCAGGGCCGATTAATAATGGACCGGGAACGGCACCTGTGATGAACGCGGCCAGGCATCGTTCCGCCGCCCCGGGTCGCTTTCCGCACACGGAAAGGGGAGCCGGGAAAGGTCCGGATTTCGCTTGTTATTCAGTGGCGTTATGGAATATTCCTGTTGGCATTTGACGGATGCTTTGCATATAATAACAAAAGTATAGCATGCAAAGAACAGGCAGCGATGATGCACAACGGACAGCCATGCAGGTAACTCTTTTTTCCTTCGGATATAAGTACGGTCTCCCGGATGCCGATACGGTATGGGACATCCGCTTCCTGCCCAATCCCTATTATGTCCCGGAGTTGAAGGACAAGACGGGCCTTGAGCGGGATGTGGCCGCCTATGTGCTGAACAATGCCAAGACGGTTCATTTCCTTTCCTTCTTTGAGCCGTGCCTTCTCTCCTTTCTCAGGATTCATGAGGAATCGGGGAGAGAGGTCATGCGGCTTGCCGTCGGGTGCACGGGCGGCAAGCACAGGTCCGTTGCCATAGTGGAGCATGTCGGAAACATCATCCGTGACCACGCCATTGATACACAGGTATTCCATCGTGATATGGAGAAGGAGTAAGTTTTTGTCCACCACCAAATAACAGGAGGAAACCATGCAGGATTTCATACGGGACATTTTTTATCTGGGGGCAGGGGCCGCTTTCGTTACCAAGGAGAAGCTTGAGGAACTCAAAAAGGACCTCATCGAAAAAGGGAAAATGACCCAGGATGAGGGGAAGCAGTTCGTTGACGATCTGCTCAAGCGTTCCGAGAAGGCCAGGAACGATATGGAGAAGCGCATCCAGGAGGCCGTGGAGGCGCAGATGAAAAAGATGAACGTGGCCACCGGCGATGACATCGCCGAGGTGAAGAAGCAGATCCGGGAACTGCGCAAGATGATCGAAAAAGAGAAGAAAACCGAAGACTGAGCCAGCAATGCCGGTAATGTTCAGCATCAGGAAGATTACCGCCATCGGGCGGACCTACAGACATCTCAACCGTTACCGGAGGATATTGCGGGTCTTGTTCAAGTACGGGTTCAGTGACCTCGTCGACATACTGCACATCGACCAGTACCTTGAAACAGGGCTGCAGATGATCAACCGCAAACCCCGGGAAATGATTGAGAGGCACTCCCGTCCCGAGCGTCTGCGCATGGCCTTCGAGGAACTGGGCCCCACCTTTATCAAACTCGGTCAGCTGCTTTCCACCCGCCCCGATTTTGTTCCGCCCGAATACCTGGAGGAATTGTCCAAGCTGCAGGACGATGTTCCGCCGTTCCCCTTTGCCGAGGTGGAAGAGATTGTCTTTGCCGAAACCGGGAAAAAACCCCTGGAGCTGTTCCACAGTTTTGAAGAGCAGCCCATTGCCGCCGCCTCCATCGGCCAGGTGCACAGAGCTATCCTCTGGGACTTTCAGGAGGTCGTGGTCAAGGTGCAGCGGCCCGATATCGATCAGATCGTGGCCGTTGACCTGGAGATTCTCGCCCACCTTGCCTCGCTCATGGAAATGTATCTGGAGGAATTGCAGGGCCACCGGCCGACAGCCATTGTCGAAGAGTTTGCCCGGACCCTTTCCAATGAACTCGACTACTCGGTCGAGATATCCAATATTCAGCGTTTTGCCCGGCAGTTCGAGGGGAACAAAACCGTTTATGTACCCAGGGTGTACCGCGAGTTGAGCACCGACCGGATCCTGACCATGGAGAACATCAGGGGCATCAAGTCGTCCAATATTGATGCGCTCCGGCAGGAGGGCACGGATCTGCGCCTGGTTGCGGAACGGGGCACCAATCTGATCATGGAGCAGATTTTCGTGCACGGTTTTTTTCATGCCGATCCGCATCCGGGCAATATCTTCATCCTGCCCGGGAACGTCGTCTGCTTCATCGATTTCGGCATGATGGGACGGATTACCAGGCAGAACCGTGAGGATTTCACCGACCTGCTCTTTCAGGTCATCGAGCGCAATGAACGGAAGGTCACCGATATCGTTTTGAAACTGACCAACCATTACGAGGAGGTTGACCGTGACGCCCTGAGCCGTGATCTTTCCGAGAT
>JALHJD010000038.1:0-3472 GCA_022837185.1 Desulfobacteraceae bacterium | reverse complement strand
CCGTGATCTTTCCGAGATGCTGGACCGGTACCTGTACCTGCCCCTGAAGGAAATGGAAGCCGGCAAGATCCTGCAGCAGCTCCTTGATCTGGTGTCGCGGCACAAAATATACTTCAAACCCAACCTGTATCTCATGATGAAGGCGATCAGCACGGTTGAGGGCGTCGGCCTCATGCTCTACCCCGAACTTGAGCTGATCAGGCTGGCCGAACCGTTCATGCGCAAGGTGAAGGGGGACAAGATCAGCCTTGGCCGAATAGCCGATGAAACCGGCTCCACCACCGCCGAGTATCTTGAACTCATCCGTGAGTTACCCGATGAAATGCGGGCGATCCTCCGCCAGGTCCGCCAGGGGCGCATGAAACTGGAGTTCGAGCACCTCGGACTGGAGAAGTTGAGAGCCGCCCTGGACCAGGTGTCCAACCGCATTTCCTTTGCCATAGTCCTGGCCGCGCTGATCATCGGCTCCTCGGTCATTGTTCATTCAAACATCCCGCCCAGGTGGAACGACATCCCGATCATCGGTCTGATCGGTTTCCTGATTGCCGGGGTGATGGGCTTCTGGCTGCTGATCTCCATTATCCGCCACGGGCGGTTGTAGGTTTTCCTCCGGTTGCCGCCCCGCAAAGGAAACATTCGATTTTGTTTTTTCCCTTTGGCCGCCGTCTATGTTAGTATAGAATAAAATTATTTCCGATCATTACGCACTTCATGCCCGAAGAACAAGCAAACAAGAAGATCATTAATGTGGTTTTTGTCGGCGGCGGCAAAGGCTGCTATGATATTCTCAACCTGCTCAAGTCCTATTCTCCCACCCATTTTCTGCCCCGCATTGTCGCCGTGGCGGATATCGATGAGGAAGCCGTGGGCCGGAGGCATGCGGAACGGCTCGGCATCCCGACTTTTTCCGAATACAGACAGTTTCTGCAGGACGAAAACATCGACCTGATCATTGAACTGACGGGAATAGACGAGGTGCTGAATGACATCCACAGGAACAAGCTGGAAAAAATAAAGGTGCTTGACCATGTCGGGGCCCTGTTTCTCTGGGATATCATTGCCATCCAGGACGAAAAGATCCATCTGGAGAAAAAGGTTTCCGATCTGGACACCATGGCCGCCATCGGAGAAATAGCCTATCGTCTGACCCATGAACTGCGGAACCCGGTCATGATCATCGGCGGTCTGGTCCGCAGGATGATGACCAGAATGGATCTGCCCCATAAGATCCGGATACGGCTCAAGCACATGGCGGCCCATGTCCAGCACATGGAGGAGGTGATCTCCGATATCTGCGATGTGGTCCGGCCCCTGCAGCCCCATTACACGCTGACCAAGATGGATGAGTTCCTGGAAAACTGGTGCAACGCCGCCCGGGCGGAAGCCAGGCTTGTCGGCGTGGTCCTCAATGCCAAGATAGACAGTGATCTGCCGGCGATTTACATTGATCCCTCCCTGATACGCCAGGCCCTCTGGCATATTGTCGAAAACAGCATGGACGCCATGGCCGATACCGGCGGCACCATCAATATCAAGGCCCTGCTCTGCTGGGATACCATTCTCATCGAAATCAGCGATTCCGGAAGCGGTTTCAGGGATCTGTCGGTCACCACCGCGATGCAGCCCTTTATCAGCACCAAGCAGGGGAGAATGGGACTGGGGTTGTCGCTGTGCCGGCAGATCATCCTCGATCACGGCGGTGATATTGAAATTATTAATAAAAAGGATGACGGCGCCACCATCATCATTGAGATTCCGATCGCCTTCCAGGTTCCCCGGAAATAAATCCCTCCCCATTTCCGCAAGACCGGCCTGTTTTCGGGCCGGCGCTGATCGTGCGTGACCCGGTCCGGGCCCTGCGGCCTGGATGCGCTTTGGACTGTTTTTTTTATCCGCTTTATTTTATAGTGACCGGCGATGTATATCGTTTCACGCGGGAGGCCGGATATGCCGATCCGTCCATTTTGACTGCCGCCGGGAAACCGCCGGCCGGCCACCTGCAATCATTTCGGAGAACAGGTTCATTGTATGAATAAAACAGCCTTGCTCGTCATGTTATTCTGTCTCTTTCTGTTGCTTCCCGGCTGCAAGCAGGACACCGGTGGTCTGGGAATCGAGCTCGACAAGCCGGCGCCGGATTTCACCCTGGTGGATACAACGGGGAAGTCATGGACCCTTGCCGATCTCAAGGGACGGGTGGTCTTCATCAATTTCTGGGCTTCCTGGTGTCAGCCGTGCCTGCAGGAAATGCCGGCCATGCAGGATCTCTACGGGTTTTTTCCCGAGGACAAATTCACCATGCTGACGGTCCTTTTCAATGACGCTCCGGTCTTCGCCGAAAACGTTGCCGAGCGGCTGCAGCTCACCTTTCCGATACTCATCGACCCGGACAACCAGGCGGCCCGTGCCTACGGGCTGACCGGCGTGCCGGAAACGTATATTGTCGACAAGCAGGGAGTGCTGCGGAAAAAATTCATCGGTCCGGTGGAATGGAACTCCGAAGAGGCCCGGTTGATGCTCCTGCAGTATATTGCCCAGTGATGCCGGCCGCATCAGACGCGGCAGCCTGAGCCCGCCCAGCCCTCGGGACGATCAAGCGGTCTGCCGCTCCCGCCGTTCCCCGGCAATGTCACGGGTTCCCGGCTGCCCCGTGCACAAACTCTCCCATCCTGCCGTTTCCGTATTCTTCTTCGGGAGAAAAGGATCCTTTTTTGCCTTCCACCACCAACGGTCTCCCCCTGCAATGGCCGGGAAATAATTACGGGCAGGATGCTGGATAAAAGAAAAGTATTATGATTAAATAATCACTATCAATAGGGCGGAAACCGGACAATTCCACTGCAAGGATGTTTGACGTCATGAAAATGCGTATTCCCCTCCTCAAGAAAATGTTCATCGCCGGGCTGATCATCGTCATCACGGCACTCCATCTCGGCACTTCCGTCCACAACATGGCCCTGCATGTGATTCACAGGGAGCTGTATTTCCTGCCGATCCTGCTGAGTGCGTTCTGGTTCGGCCTGAACGCGGGTTTCCTGGTTTCCCTGCTGGTCGGTTTCCTGTACGCATTCTACATCATTGCCTTTGGAGGGGGACATGTCGGCATGGCCACCGTCATTCCCCAGGTATTTGTCTTTATCCTCGTCGGCACCGTACTTGGCTGGCTTGCTGATCGTGAGCGGTCTTTGCAGGAAAAACGGCTGGCCGACAACAATGCCATAGTGCTCGGCAGGGCCGCAGCCGCCGTCGCCCATGAGATGAAAAATATTCTCAACGCCATGAAAAGCATGTTTGTCAGGTCCGGGGGATTTCATGCCGGCGAATTCGACCAGGATTTTCAGAGCGAACTGGCCCGGCTGGACAAAATGGTCCTTATCCTCTCATCCTATGCCAAAGAGGAGGAAGGGAGGACTTTTTCCTATGATGTCAACCGGATTATCCGGGACTGCATCAATCAATCTGAAAAGGCTGC
>JALHJD010000350.1 GCA_022837185.1 Desulfobacteraceae bacterium | reverse complement strand
GGGTCGACAAGCCATGGTGAGGCCGGTCCCGCCAGGGGGAGAAAACGGGGCCGGGAGCCGGTCAACAGGTCGGCGTGGACCTGCAGGTAGTCCGCCGGGGTGCCGATATCGCGCCAGAAACTGCCGTCCACCCTGAGATAGCCGATCCGGCCGCCCTCCCGGATCAGTTCCCTGTACAGGTCGATGATGTGAAAAAAACGGCCGGCAGGGATGCGGCCGATGACTTCCGGCTCGACAACCTGTATGCCGGTGAAGGCGAGACGGCCGGTCCCTGTTTCGGAAGGGTCAGGATCGAAGGAGGCAATCACCGGGCCTTGCACGGCAACGGTGTTGAAGCGTGGAAAGTCGTGCAGGGCCATGGTCACCGCGTTGCCGGAGCGCCGGTGGTGCCGGTGGAGGGCGGCAATATCAACATCATGGCAGATATCGCCGTTCATGACCAGCAGCGGCCCGGGGGAGAAGCAGGGCAGGGCCTGCCGCAGGCTGCCGCCGGTGCCGAGAATCTCCGGTTCGGCCTGGAACAGTACCTCGGGCAGCCCGCTGATTGCCTGCTCCACCTGGCTCCGGAGATGATGGCCGTTGACGACGATTGTCCCGCAGCCGGCTCCGCGCAGCATATCGATCAGCAGCAGCAGAATCGGTCTGTTCAGCACCGGGAACAGCGGTTTGGGGCGAATATCCGAGTAGGGGCGCAGGCGGGTGCCAAGGCCGGCGGCCAGCAGCATGGCTTGCATTGACGAAATCACTCCATACGTTTTGTTCGCATCCGCTATCTTTCCCTTGCATCCCGCTCCCGGTATGCGATAGACTGCCACGTCCCACGGGAGCTGTCCAGATAAAATCACCTTTCTGCCCTTCGGCGGGAGCAGTATATGATCTCTCTTCTTGATTACGGCGCCGGCAACGTCAGATCCGTTGTCAATGCCCTGGAACGATTGGGTGAAACCGTCAAAACGGTCTCCGGCGGCGAGGACATCGCCCGGGCCGAACGCCTGGTTTTCCCCGGGGTCGGCAATTTCGGCTCGATGATGCACATCCTGCGGGAAAAACGGTTCATCGACCCGCTCCGGGACTACCTGCGGGCCGGCAAACCTTTTTTCGGCATCTGCCTCGGCCTGCAGGCCCTGTTCGAGGCGAGCGAGGAGGCCCCGGACATTCCCGGCCTGGCCGTCCTGCCCGGGGTGGTCAAGCGCTTCACCGTCGACCTTGCCGTCCCCCACATCGGCTGGAACGGCATCAAGGTCCGCCAGCCTTCCCGTCTCTTCCATGGCCTGGGGGGGGACGAAAAATTCTATTTCGTCCATTCCTATCACGTGGTCCCGGACACGCCGGAGGCGGTTCTGACCGCCACGGACTACGGCTATGAATTCGTCTCCGCCGTCCAGCGGGGCAATATCATCGCCACCCAGTTTCATCCGGAGAAAAGCGGCCCAGCCGGCCTGGCCCTGCTGGAAAACTTTCTGGCATCGACCCGGGAGTCCGTTGTTCCCAGGGAGTGCCCGACAAAGACGTCCCTGGCCAAGCGCATCATCGCCTGTCTCGATGTCCGCTCCAACGACCGGGGTGAGCTGGTGGTGACCAAGGGCGACCAGTACGATGTCCGGGAAAACGGCGATGTCCGCAATCTCGGCCGGCCGGTCGACCTTGCCGGAAGATACTACCAGGAAGGGGCCGACGAGATCACCTTTCTCAATATCACCGGCTTTCGCGATTTTCCGCTCAAGGACATGCCCATGCTGGAGGTCCTGCGGCAGACCTCAAGGAATGTGTTCGTACCCCTGACCATCGGCGGCGGCATAAAAGACTACACGGACAAGGACGGCGGATTCCACTCCGCCCTGGACGTGGCGGCGGAATATTTCCGCTCCGGCGCCGACAAGGTGTCCATCGGCAGCGATGCCGTGCTCATCGTCGAGGAAGTGGTGCAAAGCGGCGGGTCCACCGGCCTGAGTTCCATCGAGCAGATCGCCCGGGTCTACGGCAACCAGGCGGTGGTGATCTCCATCGACCCCCGGCGGGTCTATGCCGCCGATCCCGGCGGCAGCTCCCACCATGTCATCCCCACCGCCTTTCCCGGACCGAACGGCGAACAATACTGCTGGTACCAGTGCAC
>JALHJD010000349.1 GCA_022837185.1 Desulfobacteraceae bacterium | reverse complement strand
GGAAGATAGAGGGTGGGGTCCTGCAGAATGCCGGGTCGTAACGTGCTAGAATTGCGTCGTTATGTCACCGCAAGCAGGGTGAATCCCATAAACTCCTGTCGGAGCCGTGGTTCGAACTTTTTTCTGCCTTAGCATTTGCGTTGCAGCGTCGAACGCTCGTCTGACGAAATCGAAACGGCCAATCGGGAAATCCGCGTGATTTTTCCTGTCTGACTCTTTATTTTAGGATTCGCACTAAAGATAAAATAAAATGAATCTTATTTTAGGGTCGAGGCAGGCAGGATGAAGAAGGAACTCCAGGGCAGATACGTGACCATATCGACAGTGGGCGAGAAGGCCCAGACCTTCGCGCCTGCGCCGCTGCCATCGCGTCCGCCCGGCTACTGGACGGCGGAGCTGCGCAGCAAGTTCGATCAGGCGCTGCTTTCCCCCGGGAGGCTGGGTAGCGTTTCAAGTGAGGCAAAGCCATGTCCGAGCTGATTCCCAAACACGGCGGCTATCGCAAGCTCAAAAGTTTTCAGGTGGGCGCAGATCGTCTATGACATCACCGTGCGGTTCTGCGACAAGTACATCGACCGGCGCAGTCGCACCCACGATCAGATGGTGCAGGCGGCGCGCTCCGGGGTGCAAAACATCGCCGAAGGCTCGCAGGCCTCTGCCACCTCGAAGAAAACCGAACTTAAACTCACCCAGGTCGCCCGCGCCAGCCTGGAGGAGCTCAAACTCGATTACGAGGATTTTCTCCGCCAGCGGGGACTGGCGCAGTGGGAGCGGGAAAACCCGCTCCGGCAGGTGCTGATCGACCGGCGGTGTCAGACCGCCGACGAGGTGGCGGCCTGGGTGGTGGATGTGGTGAAGAAAGGTGATCCAAGTGGACATTGTGGACAGGGTGGGCACCTCGAGGAACAGTCCACCGAGTCCACAAGGTCTACGCTGTCCACCAGGGCGTACCCGGAGCTTTCGGCGAATGCCGCACTGGTGCTGCTGGCGGTGGCTTGTTCCCTGCTTGACCGACAGGTCGAACGCCTTGCCCTGGATTTCGAAAACGAGGGCGGTTTTACCGAGCGCCTTTACCGCGTCCGCACCGCCAAGCGGAGAAATTCGCCATGAGCAAGCCCTCCAGCTGCCAGCCGCCCTCCACCATTATCCCGGTCTCAAAAGAGGGGCCCTATCCGCGACCCGGTCCGCCGGCCGCTGCCGGAACGCAAGCCGGTGGGGCAATGAAACAGGTTGAGAGAAATTCCTGATGGCAGACTCCGTTCTGGTCAACATAAGAGACGTAGGGCCAGTACTGCTGGAGCGCAGTGCAAGGGCAAAACACCTCAATATTTCCGTCAAACCGTTCAAGGGCATACGGGTGGCTGTCCCCGAAGGTTTGTCCTTCAAAAATGCAGAGATAATTGCGCGGATGCAGGTGGACTGGCTGAAGACTCATCTGGAACAGGTGCGGAAATTTGAAGCAGAACATCCTGTCATTCCTGAAGTGGAGATAGACCCAAGGAAAGCAAGGGATATTCTGGTATCAAGGCTTGCGGCAATAGCCAGGAAGCATGGGTATACCTACAGTCGGGTCACTGTTCGAAACCAGAAAACCCGATGGGGCAGTTGTTCGAGCAGGAACAGCATCAGTCTGAACATGAAGCTCACCCTGTTGCCTGATGAACTGCGGGATTTCGTTATTCTCCATGAACTGGTTCATACCAGGATCAAGAACCACGGCAAAGATTTCTGGGCAGAGATGACCAGGGCGGAACCGCGGGCCAAGGAGTTGGACAAGCGGCTGAATCAGTATTATCTGCGGATGTTGTAGCCTGTCAATAGCCGACGAACTCTTCATTCCTTTCTCATGAATACAACCAGGGAGCGGCCCTGGACGGCAATTTCCTCACCGGCGCCGGAATTGTCCGTCTTTTCGATGAACCCTCCTTCGGTCGTGTCGAGCACCCGGAGCCACTGTTTTCCCCATTGCGGTCCCGGCAGAATAAAGGGGATCGATTCGTGATGGGCGTTGAACAGGACCAGGAAAGAATCGTCCACAATTTTTTCACCGCGGGAATCCGGGTAGGGAATGGCCCGGCCGTTCAGAAAGACAAGAATGGACCTGGCAAAGCCCTCACCCCAGTTTTCTTCGGCCATCTCGTT
>JALHJD010000037.1 GCA_022837185.1 Desulfobacteraceae bacterium | reverse complement strand
GGGTGTTGAAAAGAAGTTGGGAGTCGGCAGCCGGCAGTTGGCAGTTTGGGGCTTGAAGCCTGGCGGCTTGTCGCTTACAAACACCCCTCATCCGCCCTCTGGGCACCTTCTCCCTAAGGAGAAGGGTGGCTTTAATAATTCCCTCTACCACTGGGAGAGGGTGGCCGGAGGCCGGGTGAGGGGTTTTTTCACCAACAGCGAAGCGGCAAACTCATTCTGGCTTCCGTCCTCTTGTCTTCTGACTTCTGGATCGTCGTAATATAAGTGCAATCACGGCGGGAATAGAATAAAATACCGGTCGGAAAGCGGAACAATATCCCTCCTGAACCGTGAACAACCTTTTCCCGGGATCAACAAGAAAAATCCTTGCCGTCATTGCCATGATCACCTCACTACGGCGACGAGCCGCAGCAACAGCAGCCGCCTTTGTTCTGGCCCTGATCTGGACCGTTTCCGGCGAGGCTTCCCGCAGCGGTCAGTATGATGCGAGCTGGCAGCGAACCTTCGAACTGTACCGGAACGTCCCCGGCCTTACCCGGCAGCAAATCGACTTCGGCGCCGAAGTCATTCTCGGCCTGGATTATAATGCCCAGCGGGTGTTCCGCCGCATGTGCCTCATGGAGGGCATCGATTTCGACAAAAGCCGGGAGGCCTGGTCCGCCCTGACCTCCCTCGGGTTGTCCTACGAGCAGGTCCTGTGTTTTGAAGCCTGGAGCGAGATCGGCGGCATCGACATCGACCTGGCCATGGCCGCCCTTCCGCAAATTCAATCCCTGACCTATGAGGCCGGCAAATCATTCCGGCAATACTGCCTCCTCCCCCGGATCAGCCCGATGCACGCGCTGACCACGATCCCGCTCCTCATCCGGTTGGACGACTCCCAAAATCGCGCGGTCCAGGGTCTGCTCGCCGTCGAGGGAATCGGGGCCGGGGACGCGTTGAACGGCATCGAGGTCATCGCCCGGCTGACCGTGCAGCAGGCCCGGGCCGCGGAAGCGTTTGCCCGCGTTCCGGGGATGACGGTGGAAATGATCGGCGACGCCCTGCCCCTTATCCGGCAGCTCGAGCAGGACAACGCCTGGAACGCCCGTACCCTTTTCCTGGCCGGCGAAATGATTCCCCGGGAAGCCTGGTTCTGGCTCACGGCCTATTTCGCTACTCCCCTGGAGATCCGGGAGCAGCAGTTCCGCACCTTCAATGACAGGCAGAAGGAGCTGCTGGTCAGGACATTTTATGCCGGGGGCGAGGAAATAATCTGGAAAATAAACAACCTCCACGGTGTCACCGATCGATTCGGCTTCGAAATATCCAGCCATGATCTGCTGAATTCATCGGACAAACAGCTCCAGGAACGGTTCGAAATGCTGTCCCCGCAGATACGGTCACGATTCGGCAGCAGCTTCTATCAGGCGGGGGACAAAAACGGCAAGGTCGCCGTCCTCGAGGAAGCAACGGCCGCCGATAGGGTTGAAACGGCCCGGCGGCTGGCGTCGGCCAACATCTATGCCCTGCTGGCGCAAGGCAGCGAACTCTATGACAGCTCGTTCAGGAACATCCTGGTGCCGGTGCTGAAAAATCACGTCCAGGCATCCTTTGCCGACAACCTCCTCACCTTCCTTAACGAGACCGATCCGGCCAATCAACTGGTTTCGAACTTCATTGTCAGCCTGGCCCAGAAAGGCAAACTGACCGCCTTCTTTCCCGACAACTCCGGCGAACAGCAGCGGATTCTCGACCTGGTGGCGGAGTCGGCCTTCAGGGATGAAGATTCGATCATTCTGTTTTCGGCCACTTTCATGCATCTTCTCGAAGTCCTCCAACCTTCGGCCAGGACATTTCTGATTTCCAGAATGAGCGATCAGGCCGATGCCGGCACCACGGCCTATGCAAGACTGATAACAGTCATTCTCCAATATTACCTGGAGGAATTTCCCCACCTGCTCCCGGTTGAGGACAAATTCGCCATAACCCGCCTCCTGGCCCGACACGGCACCGTCGACCTCGCCAGATACCTTGCCACGCCCTTCGGCCAGTGGAAGGAGGATGGACGGCTCTCTTCGCTTTCGGTCTTCCATCCCGATGACGACGGCCGGGATTCCTTTCTCTCCAATGCCAGGATGCTTCTGGCTGGCGGCTATCGCCTCGCCCTCTCGGAACAGTTCACGGTCAGCTTCCTGTCCGACAGCGTCAGGGAGAGCGCGGCCGACCTCATCGCAGCCGCCCAGGCCGACCCGGTCAGGGGGTTGCCCCCCCTCTTCAGGAGCATGCGGGCCAACCATTATGCCGTCTCCTTTGACCGGGTTCTCAACGGAATCCGGATCAGTCACGCCGCGTACGTCTTCAGTGATGAGCACAATCAGGAAAAACTGATGGAGCGGTTTGTGCTCAGCGGGGCGGAAATGTTTGCCCAGCGGGGACACAGCTACTGGCGTTCGGAGCAGATAACCGATCCGCTGGAGAAGCTGATGGGGGACGGCCGGTTGAGCGAAATTGACCTGCGGGCCAAACAGCGGTTTCTGAGCCTCGGCTCCTGCGGCGGGGTCAAGGCGTACACCCGGCTGAGCCGGATGTTTCTGGGACACGTCGATATCCTGGCAACCATCGGCACAGGCCTGGCGGTCATCAATGACCCCTATAATAAATCGTTTTTCGAGGTCGTTGCCGGGAATTCGACCGCCATCACCTGGAAGGACATGGAAGGGAAACTCGCCCATATTTTCCAGGGCGGGCATGGCCGCGACTACCTGCAGCCGGGCTCCCTGCCCGCCATTCTGCACAAAATCCTCGACGAGGAGCAGAAGACCGCGGCAGAGGAAGTCATGGGCAGCGCCGGCGGGCCGGAAAAGGGATAGAGAAAGGCAATGACGGTCTATACGGCGGACCAGGAGGACAGGATTCTGGATTCCATCCGGAAGGACAAGGTCTCGCAGGTGTACCTGCTGATCGGGGAACGGTTTCTCTGCCGTCAGGCGGCGGGGAGGATATGCCAGGCCCTGCTGGAGCAGGGCGGCACCCTTCACGGAGTTGACGGAGAGCGGGAAAAATTCACCGAGACCCTGCAGAAACTGTCCAGCTACAGCCTTTTTCCCGGCCGGCAGATTTACCGGGTGACCGATACCCGGCTTTTCCACTCCATCCAGGTCGCCGAATCCCTGTGGAAAAAAACCGACAAGGCATGGAAGAACAATGACCCGGCCCGGGCGGCCCGGCACCTGAGAAACATGCTGGAGGCCGCCGGGCTTGACCCGGACGATTCGGAGAACGATCCCGCCTCCTTCTCTCCGGCCCGCTGGAAAAAGGTGTTCGGTTTCGCCAGGCCGCAAGTCGATCTGGCCTGGATGGCCGCGCTGCCCGCCGAACCCCGCGGCCGGGAGCAGCACCGGCAGACCCCCGCTGGCGACGACCCGGCGGCCCTGCTGGAAAAAAACCTCGCCAACGGTCTGCCCGGCCGGAATATTCTTGTCCTGACCGCCGAGGATGTCGACAGGCGGAAGCGGCTGTACAAGTACCTGGCGGAGAAATATGTGGTCCTGGATCTCGGCGTCGAGGCCGGCAGCGGCAGCCGGGCCCAGGCGGCGCAAAAACAGGTGCTGCTCGGCCTCCTCCAGAAGACATTGCAGGAATTCGACAAGACCATATCCAGGGAAGCCGCCGAACTGCTCTGTGAACGTGTCGGTTTTCATCCCGTGGCCGTTGTCAGGGAAAGTGAAAAGCTTGCCCTGTATGTCGGTTCCCGCTCCCGGATCGAGACGGCCGACCTCAACGCCATTGTCGGCCGGACAAGACAGGAAGCCCTGTTCGAGCTGACCGACGCCCTGGGCAGGAAAGAACTGGAACGGTCATTGCTCATTGCCTCCCGCCTGGACGAAAACGGTATCCATCCCCTGGCGGTCATTGCCACCCTGAAGAACTTTACCAGAAACCTCCTGCTGTTCAAGGCCCTGCAGGAACAACCGGAGTACGGATACAGTCCGACCCTGCCGCCGGCGGCGTTCCAGCGGGAGGTGCTCCCCGCCCTGAAGCGCAGGGAGCAATGGAAGCAGGAGCTGGCCGCCCATCCCTATGCCCTCTACGTTCAATTCAAGACCGCGGCCGGGTGCTCATCGGCCTCGTTGAAGAAATGGCTGGAGCTGATACTGCGGGCGGACATGCTGATCAAGGGGTCCCGGATCGAACCGCGGACCATCGTGCAGCACCTCATCATTTCGATGCTTGCTCCGGCTGACAATGTCATCTTGCAAAATATTCACTGAGCATTAAAGTATGTATGACGCATGAAAATTGTACTGACTAATTCTCTATCGAACATGGGGAACAAGACATCAGTAAAGGAAAAAACATTCATCAGGGACAAGGAGGAGCTCAAGGAGCCTCCCCTGTACAAGGTCCTGCTGCACAATGATGACTATACGACCATGGACTTTGTTGTCATGATCCTGGAGACCGTCTTTAAGAAAGATAAAGGGGAAGCCATCCGGATCATGCTCAATGTCCATCACCAGGGCCTGGGCATCGCCGGGGTCTACACCCGGGAAATCGGGGAAACGAAAATCGCCGTTGTGCACGGCCTGGCCAGGAAGCAGCAATTCCCGCTGAGATGTTCGCTGGAAAAACTGGAAACGTAACCAATTGACTATATATTTTACCGGAATAGAAAAATATGCTGAGCAGAGAACTTGAATTAGCTTTGATTAAGGCCATCAAGGAGGCCAAAGCCTACAGGCATGAATATGTCACCGTTGAACACATGCTGTACGGTCTGCTGCATGACGACCTGGCGCGGCATGTCATCACCAATTGCGGCGGCAATGAAGAAAACCTGAAAAAACGGCTCGAACGCTTTTTCGCCGGCGGTCTTCCCATCATGAAAAGCGCCACGGGGGAACCGGCTCAGACGGTCGCCTTCAATCGCGTGCTCCAGCGGGCGGTGAACCATGTGCAGAGCTGCGGCAAAAAAGAGGTGGACACCGGCGACGTTCTGGTATCCATCTTTTCCGAACCCGACTCCCATGCCGTGTATTTTCTCGGCAGCGAAGGGATCGGCCGGCTTGACGTGGTCGAGTACATATCCCATGCCATGCCGGAAACCCTGCAGAGGGAGCCGCTGCGCAAGGCCGATGCCCTGCCCGAGAAAAAAAAGGACCCGGCCGTCGCCGACCCCCTTGAAAAGTACACCGTCAACTTTTCCGAGCGGGCCGCCGAAGGAAAAATTGATCCCCTTATCGGCCGCGAGAACGAGCTGCGCCGGATGATGCAGGTCCTGTGCCGCCGCCGCAAGAACAATCCCCTGCTGGTCGGCGAACCGGGCGTAGGCAAGACGGCGATGGCCGAAGGTCTCGCCCTGCGGATTTACGAAGACATGCTCGAACGGCGGGAAGAAAAACCGGATCCGAAAAAACTGGTGCCGGACCTGCTGCGGGACGCGGAAATCTACATGCTGGACATGGGCACCCTGGTGGCCGGCACCAAGTACCGGGGTGATTTTGAAAAAAGGATCAAGGCGGTCATCGGGGCCATAGAAAAGATGGAGCACGCCATCCTGTTCATCGACGAGATGCACACAATCGTCGGCGCCGGCGCGACCAGCGGCGGCTCCATGGACGCCTCCAACCTGCTCAAGCCTGCCCTGCAGGCCGGAACGATCCGCTGCATTGGTTCGACCACCTACGAGGAGTATAAGAACCACATTGAGAAAGACCGGGCCTTGTCCCGCCGTTTCCAGAAAATCGACATCGAGGAGCCTTCGGTTGAGGACACCTGCAAGATCCTGAACGGCTTGAAGTCCCGGTACGAAGAGCATCACAATATCCGCTATTCAAAAACCGCTCTCCGTTCCACCGCCGAACTGGCCGAGCGCTATATCAACGACCGGTTCCTGCCGGACAAGGCCATCGACGTGATGGACGAAGTCGGCGCTTCTTTCCGGCTGGCCGGCAAAACGGGCAGCACCGTCACCGTAAGGGACGTTGAACAGGTGGTCTCACGGATCGCCAGGGTGCCGGTGACCAGCAAGTCGGTGGCCGACCATTCGGCGCTGCTCCGGCTCGACGAGGATCTCAAGGGGGTCATTTTCGGACAGGACGAGGCCATCGAAACCATCGTCCAATCAATCAAGCGTTCACGGGCCGGCCTGGGCAATCCCCAATCTCCGACGGGTTCTTTCCTCTTTGCCGGCCCCACGGGCGTCGGCAAGACCGAGGTCGCCCGCCAGCTGGCCGCCCTCCTGGGCGTTAATTTTGAACGGTTCGACATGAGCGAATACATGGAAAAGCATGCCGTGGCCAGGCTGATCGGCGCCCCGCCGGGCTATATCGGGTTCGACCAGGGCGGTCTGCTTACCGACGCAATCCGCAAGCACCCCTACTCGGTTCTGCTGCTCGATGAAATAGAAAAAGCGCATCCCGATGTCTTTTCCATCCTGCTGCAGGTCATGGATCATTCGACCCTGACGGACAACGCCGGCCGCCGGGCCGACTTCCGCAATGTCATTTTGATCATGACCACCAATGCCGGGGCCCGTGAGATGAGCGAAAGCGCCATCGGCTTTTTCGGCGACGCTTCCGGCAAGGACCAGAAGGCCATTAAGAATATGTTCTCCCCTGAGTTCAGGAACCGTCTTGACGCCATTATTTCCTTCCGGCCTCTGGAAATCGATATTGTGGAACTGGTGGTGGACAAGATGGTCAGGGAGCTGCAGGATCAACTGGCCGACAAGAAGGTCACCATTTCCATCACTCCGGCGGCCCGCCGCTATCTGGCGTCCGAAGGGTACAACCCTGCTTACGGTGCCCGGCCGCTGCGGCGATTGATCATGAAGGAGATCGGCGACCGGTTGACCGACGAAATCCTCTTCGGCAGCCTGAGCCGGGGCGGCGCGGTCAGGGTCGGCAACCGGCACGGCCGGATGACCTTTACCTTTCCCGCCAAGGAAGCGGTGCACTGATCACCAGTCGTCAGTACAATTTTTTTAAGCTTTCTCCATGCCGCCCGGTCGGGCGGCATGGAAAACTCATTTCCACTTGCCGCCCAACCTCCCCTCTTTAGCCTCCCCCCGTGGTTTACGGCCGGACAGATCTTTTTTCCCCTCCGGTACAATTTTTTTTACCAAATTGCCCTGATTTATTGACATCCCCCAAAAAATACGATAGAGGTTATACAAATCGTGCCATTATTTTCCTGTGGCTCCTTGTCTTTTCTGTCAAAAAACTTTCAGACGGGAAAGGGCACGGAACCTGGCAGGAAATCCCTGAAAAAAGAGGAGGAAGAGAAATGAAAAAGAAAATTTCAATGCTTGCGCTGGCGGGTCTGATCGTCTTGCCGGGCGTGGCTGCCGCAAGCGCGGGCAAAACTCCGACGGACCTGGACCAGAGGATCGAGGAGCTGTCGCGCCAGTTGGACGAACTCAAGGCCCAGCTTGCCAAGCAGAATGAAGATCTCGCCCAGGTGGGCAGCCAGGTCGAAGACATGGATGAACAGCTGGCGGAAAAATCGGAAGCCTGGGATCTTGCGGCCCGATTCAAATGGTACGGCGACTTTCGCGCCCGTCTGGACTACATGACCTCTTCGACCGCCGACCAGTTTTCGGTCGGCCAGGTTACGCAGGGATTCGGCATGGCCCTCGCCTCTCCGCCGCCGACCGGTTTCGGCGCACCCGGACCCTACAGCTACGATATGATCAGGGCGGCCGTCCAGGGTTTCCAGATGTACACCCCGCAGCAGCGGGCCGCTCTCTTCCAGATGATGGGACTCACTCCAATCCCGTCCCAGGATGTCGACAACGACACCATGATGACCAACCGCCTGCGCCTCAACATGGAAGTCCAGGCCACGGAAAACGTCACCTTCAAGGGCCGTCTTGCCATGTACAAGGCCTGGGGCATGCAGTCCAACCCGGCGGCGCCCTTCGGCAGTCCCTTTACCTTGGACGGCTTTCAGATGGACGGCAATTCCACCCGTCAGCCTGATGACAACGCGCTGAGGGTCGACCGGGCCTACTTCAACTGGACCAACATCGGCGGCCTGCCCATCTGGCTGTCCGCCGGCCGGCGGCCGACCACCGACGGTCCCCCTGCCCATCTCAGGATGGGGAACGACGAGCGGATGGGCACCCCCATCGCCTTCATGGATTATCCCTTTGACGGCGCCACCCTCGGCTACGGTTATGAATGGGGCAACGAGGACTTCGGTGTCGGCAGGCTGCGCTTCTGCTACGGCCGCGGTTTCGAGGACGGCCTGAGCACCAACCAGCTCAACGACATGGATTTTGCCGGCATCGACTGGGATATCATGCAGAGCGGCCACCGGTTCCTGAACCTGCAGGCTTTCGAGGCCTTCAACATCATCAATACGCCGGACGGTGTCACCTTCCCCAATCCGCTGGAAATGGCCGGCCTGGTGCCCGGCAACGGCATCCTCGACAAAGCCAATCTCGGGAATATCTACCATACCAGCCTTATCTACATGGACAAAATCGCCGACCTCAACTGGTTTGTCGCCGGCGGCTGGAGCCGCACCGATCCCGAGGGCTACGACGAACTGGGCAACAGCCTGCTCGGCAACTGGTGGAGCCCCCTCGATAGCGAGGACGGTTACGCCGTTTATGCCGGCGTCCGGTATGACATCGACGACCTGCGCCTGAAGGTCGGCCTCGAATACAACTACGGCTCCCAGTACTGGATCTCCATGACCCCCGGCCATGACGACCTCTACAACGCCAAGCTGGCCACCCGCGGCCACGTCGGCGAGGTCTACATGATTTACGATCTGCCGACCGGCGAGGCCATCTCCAGGTACGCCAAGACCTTCATGCGGCTGGGCTACCAGTACTACAAGTATAATTATAGCGGTTCCGGCTCCTGGCTGGGAGCGCCCATCGATGTGGACGATCTGGCCGGCGATCCGCTCAACGCCCAGTTCTTCCCGGCGCTGGACGACATGAGCCAGGTGTACCTGACCTTTGACATCTATTTTTAACCGACCACAGCCAATCCTGTTCCCATGAGCAAAAGGGAAAGCCTCCGGGCTTTCCCTTTTTTATTCAAACGTCCCGGTCGACAAACCGCCGGCCAGCCGCAATGGATCCGCCATGATGCACAGTTCGAAACTCACCGCTCCCCATGGCATCTTTGACCGCCTGAACGGGACCAGCCCCGCTCCCTATTCCTCCCTGAACCTCAGTTACGGCGTTGGTGACGATCAGGACAATGTCGCCGCCAACCGCCAAAAGGTAAAACAACTGCTCGGCGTGGGCATCCTCGCTTCGGCGAAACAGGTGCATGGGGACAGGATCTGGAGCGTCGGCGATCTTGCCGGGGACATGGAAGCGGAAGGATACGATGCCCTGATCACCGACAGGCCGGGAATCGGACTCCTCATCCAGCAGGCCGATTGCCAGGCCGTTCTCCTCCATGACCCGCGCAGAAGGGTCATTGCCGCAGTTCACTGCGGCTGGCGGGGGAATGTCCTCAACATCATCACCATAACCATCGAACGGCTTCGGCGGGATTACCGGTCGGAACCGGGAGACCTGCGGGCGGTGATCAGCCCGTCACTCGGACCCTGCTGCGCCGAGTTCATCAACTACCGGCAGGAGCTGCCCCTCTCGCTGCACGCATTCAGAACAACGACGACGCATTTTGATTTGTGGAAAATCAGCCATGCGCAGTTGACCGGCGCAGGAGTCCCGGCGGAGAATATTGCCATCGCCGGCATCTGCACCTGCTGCGATGCAACCTATTTCTCGCACCGGCGAAGCGGAAAAAAAGGGAAGCCGGCAACGGGCCGGCAGGGGTCGGTCATATTTCTGCCCCGGTGAAAACCTATCCTGCTTTTGCCCCGGATTTCAGTTTGAAGTCGCAGATCAGGGGGACATGGTCCGAATAAAAAACCTGGGGAATATGAAAATTGCTGGCCTCCAGGTCGGGACTGTGCAGGATGTAGTCCAACTGGCGTTTCGGCCTGCGGCTGGGATGGGAGGGAAGCCCCTGGTAATTGGCGCTGACAAGACCGCTTGCCGCAAGGAACAACTCCAGCTCTCTGTTTCCCCATAATACATTGAAATCACCGGCGACAATCAACGGACCCTCGACCTTGCTGACAAGCTGAAACAGCCGTTGCAACTGGTGCTGGCGATTGCGGAAGGTCAGGGACAGGTGAACGAGGAAAATGGTGACATCGGGCAGCCGGACCTCGATGACCAGCCGCTTGAATCCTTCATGAAAATAATGAAAGCGGTACGCGTCAATCTTCTGCCTGGCCAGCACGGCATTGCCCTGCTTGTTCAGTACCGGAACCCTGCTGGCGACCCCCTGCGCCCCGTACTTTGCTTCGACGACATGGGAATAACCGAGCTGCCGGGCAATGGCTTCGGCCTGGCACATGTTTTCCGAACGAAAGGAGCCGATGTCGATCTCGATCAGGCCGACAATATCCGGTTTGACCGAATCGATGAACGAAACGATGCACTCAAGGTTGCAGGTCGTCCTTTTGAGCAGGCCCGCATAGGGTACCGGCAGGTGGAAGCGGGGCCCGATGCCGGTCCCATACCGGACATTGTAGAGAAGGAAACGCATTTTAACCGCTTCGGAGGCCGAAAATACCTCTTTTCTTTTTACTGAAGGCGGGCCGCACACCCTTTCTGCTTCTGGAACCGTTGCCGGTACCGCCTTCAGGGAAGCGGAAAAACCGTTCATCATCAGCCTGGACCTTCACGGCGAAAAGATCCTCCTGCACGGGGGAACCGCCCACCGCTTCGGCATACAGATGAAAAAAGCGCAGGCAGTCCTGATAATAGCTTTTCTTCCGCACCCATGCGGGCCGGTTCCTGCTCCTGGCATGCTGATCAAAGAGCGGCAGATTGACCAGCAGGGTGGTCATCGACTCTTTGGCCATTCGCGTCAGGTTGAACCGTTCGCCGAAAAATTCGTCCAGCCCGGCGCGGATCTCACGGGCAAAATGATACTGCGCCGGCCCTTTCAGGCGCTTGCCCGCCAGGCCGAAACGGACCTCGATCCAAGGCAGGGCCAGTACCGTCAGGAGCATGTAATCGGGCATCTCAACCCGGGACGATTCATCCCGGGGGAGGGTATACAGGCGATCGACGACCCCCAGGAGCTTCATGAGCATCTCTCCGGCCCGATTCCCGGAATCGGCCGCCAGCATCTCCCTGTAACCGGGAAAAAGGGTAAAAAACAGACGGCATTCGATGGCGATGCGGGCCCATTTCGTACTGGCGCCGCTGCGCAGATCCTTGAGCAGTTCGTCCCTGATCCGCGAAGGGGGGCAGTGGGAAAGTTTTTCCCGGTTGGCGATGATCGCCTTTCTGGTCGCGGGTTCTATGGTGAATCCGGTTCTGGCCGCGTGCCGCACAGCCCGCATCATGCGCACCGGATCCCTGGTGATCCTCCTGTCGGGGTCGCCGACTATGCGGATTATACCCTGATCAAGGTCCTGGACTCCGCCGACATAATCGATTATCGTATTGTACTCAATTTCATAGAATAATGAATTGATGGTCAAATCACGCCGGAGGGCATCTTCGGGGAGCGTGCCGAAGGTATTGTTGCTCGCCAGGACCTTGTCCGAACCTTCCATGTCGTATTCGCTCTGGGAGCGGAGGGTGGACACTTCGATGATCTTGCCGCCGCGGAAATAGATCTGCACCAGTCTGAATCGGCGGCCGATGGTTCTGCTGTTGCGGAACAGTTTGCGGAGTTGTCCGGGACGGGCGTCGGTGGAAATGTCAAAATCCTTGGGACGCTTTCCCATGTACAGGTCCCGCACTCCGCCGCCGACAAGATAGCCGGCGAAACCTGCGTCCCGCAGCCGGAAAAGGACCTTGAGGGCCTCCTTGTCCAGGTGGTGAAGACGAATAGGATGGCCGCTTTCAGGGATAATGACGGGTTTGACGTGCCGGGGAAGAAGAATGTTTTTCTCTGTATCGGACCGATGATCATTCATGGGATCGGAAGTAGCGAACAATGAAAGGGAAGGACACGGCCTTCAGTCGGCAGGGCATGTTACTTGTTTTCCTTGTAAACGGATTCGGCTTCCCTGACAAAACGGTCGAAAATCTCGCGAACGGAAAGGATCTCTTTCATTTTGTAGGTATTGGCACCGGAAAAGACCAGGCCCTCCTCGATATTCCCGTTGAGGGCTTTCATCAGCCTTTCATTGATGCAATATTTGTAACTGCATTTTTTCAGGCACCTGTATTTACACTCCTTGGAGGAAACATCCTCGCCCCTGATCATTTTCTGCACGAAAGGCGTCCTGATGGCACGGCCGGGCAAACCGACGGGTGAAGTAACCAGAATGATATCATCCTTTTCGGCCTTGAGGTACACTTCCTTGAATTGCCGGGATACGGAGCATTCCTTGCTGAGGACGAAGCGTGAGGCGATCTGAATGCCGTCGGCGCCGTACTTGTCCATCATTTCCGCCATTTCATAGCCGTTGGTGATGCCGCCGGCGGCGATGAGCGGCACCTTGGAAATAACTTTCCTGACGGACGGAAAAAGATCGCGCAACTTGGTCTGGGTGCCGAGATGGCCTCCAGCCTCCGCCGCTTCAACAACGATTGCCGCCGCACCCAGCTTCTCGGCAAGCTTGGCAAACGCAGGCGAGGAGACGATGGAAACGATGGGAATGTTGAATTTCCGGCCGATTTTGAAGATATCCCTGGAAAATCCGGCGCCGGTAATGATCATGTCCACGCCCGCATCGATGGACCCCATGACCAGTTCGTAAAAATCCTTCATGGCGTACATGATATTGACGGCGATGATCCCGTTGGTCCGGCTTTTTGCCAGGCGGATATCTTCCTGCAGTTCGTCAAGGGGGATGGCGGAACCGCCGATTGTCCCGATCCCGCCGCACTCGGCCACGGGTACGGCAAGCGAGGAGGTGGAAACGCGAATGGACATCCCCCCCTGGATAATGGGTATGGGGGCGGTCAACGAACCGATTTTCAATTCAGGCAGCTTCATCATCTGTTTCGTCTATAATGGTCAATCTTGCAATATGCCCTGACAGGACAGCTTTTGTCAAGTTGTCATGTCAACTTGGACAAAAATTATACATTACCATAATTCAGCGGCATCGTCTTGACTTTTCATCCCAATTTCGAGTAGATTTGACATTTTTTATCGGATGGAGATATTCGGCCCCGGCAATGCACCCATGCGCCGGTGGAGAGCGGCCCGGTTCCCTGATCCCGGCCTTGCGCTTATCCCGCATTTCCGCCCCTTGTCCAGCGCCGGTGATCGGGAAATTTTCCCTGATGGGCTGAACCGGGAAAACTTCTTTTCTCTTTTTCCAACCACGGAGGTGGTATTGAAAATCCAGGCCATTCAAGGCTTCAAGGACATCCTGCCCGGCGAGTCGGTCTGCTGGCAGCATATAGAGCGGATCGCCCGGGATGTGTTCCATCGTTTCGGATTCAGCGAGATCCGCCTGCCGATGATGGAAGAAACCGAGCTGTTCGCCCGATCCATCGGCCAGGCCACGGATATTGTCGAGAAGGAGATGTACACCTTTGCCGACAAGGGCATCACCCTCCGTCCCGAGGCAACCGCTTCCCTCCTGCGGGCCTTTATCGAACACTCCCTGCACCTGCTGCAACCGGTGCAGAAACTGTACACCATCGGCCCGATGTTCCGCCATGAGCGGCCCCAGAAGGGCAGGCTGCGCCAGTTTCATCAACTTGACGCGGAAATCATCGGCGCCGAGGAGCCCGAGGTTGACGCGGAATTGATTGCCATGGCCGATATGATTGTGGCCGAGCTGGGGATCCGGACGAGCCTGGAAATAAACTCCCTGGGCTGCCCGGTCTGCCGGCCGGCCTTTCGCCAGCAACTGGTGGCCTATCTGCGCCGGTACACCAATGAACTCTGCCCCGACTGCCGGCGCCGGACAGGATCCAACCCCCTCCGGGTCCTTGACTGCAAGAACCCGAACTGCAGGAAACTGGTCGCCGACTCCCCGTCGATCCTGGATTTCCTCTGCCCCGACTGCGGCAGCCATTTTGAAGCGGTCGGCAGGAGCCTTGAACGACTGGAGGTCGACTTCACCGTGAACCGCTTCATGGTCCGGGGGCTGGATTACTATACCCGCACCACCTTCGAATTCATCGCCGCCGATCTCGGGGCCCAGTCCGCCGTCGGCGCCGGCGGAAGATATGACGGCCTGATCGAGCAGCTCGGCGGGCCGCCTCTGTCCGGCATCGGTTTCGCCCTGGGCATGGAGCGTCTCGTCCTCCTGATGCAGCAGCGGATAACGGCCCGCTTCGCCCCCCCCGTCCGGCTGGATGTTTTTGTGGCCGCTCTGGGCAGGGAGGCCGCCGGCCACAGCCAGGTCCTGGTCCATCACCTGCGGCGGCAGGGGTTGAAGGCCGCCATGGATCATGGGGGCCGCAGCCTCAAGGCCCAACTGAAACAGGCCGGCCGTTTTGATGCCCGTTATGCCCTTATCATCGGCGACAACGAACTGGAGCGGAAATCCGCCGTCCTGCGCAACATGACCGACCAGCAGCAGACCCCGTTCCCGCTGAATCTTGACGCCGCCGAGGAAAGCCGCCGGCTGGCCCTCCTCATTCAACCCACTGATTAATTCCCATCGGAGCATATTCATGGATACATTAGGCTCACTGCGGCGCACGCATACATGCAGTCAACTCGGGGCGGACAACGTGGACCAGGAAGTGGTTCTCACCGGCTGGGTGCTTCGCCGCCGGGATCACGGGGGGGTTATCTTCATCGACCTGCGGGACCGGTGGGGCATCACCCAGATCGTCTTTAATCCGGAATATGATGCCGCGGTCCATGCCAAGGCCCATCAGCTTCGCAGTGAATGGGTCCTGGCGGTACGCGGCACCGTCTTCCGCCGGCCCCCGGACATGGAAAACCCGAAGCTGCCGACCGGGGCCATCGAGGTTCTGGTCAGCGAACTGCGCATCCTCAACGCCAGCGAAACTCCTCCCTTCCCCATCGACGAATACATAGAGGTCTCGGACAACCTGCGCCTGCAGTACCGCTACCTGGATCTGCGGCGGCCGGAGATGGCCAGCAACCTGGTCCTGCGCCACCGGGCGGTCCAGGCGGTCCGGGGCTTCCTGAGCAACAACGGCTTTCTGGAAATCGAAACACCGATGCTCACCCGCTCCACCCCCGAGGGCGCCAGGGATTATCTTGTCCCGAGCCGGGTCAATCCCGGCAGGTTTTACGCCCTGCCCCAGTCGCCCCAGCTCTTCAAGCAGCTGCTGATGATTGCCGGCATGGACCGGTACTACCAGATCGTCAAGTGTTTCCGTGACGAGGACCTGCGCGCCGACCGGCAGCCTGAATTCACCCAGATCGACATGGAATTGAGCTTTGTCGACGAAGAGGACATCATCACCATCTCCGAGGGCATGATCCGGGCCGTTTTCCGGGAAACCCTGGGTATCGATCCTGCTCCGCCTTTTCG
>JALHJD010000348.1 GCA_022837185.1 Desulfobacteraceae bacterium | reverse complement strand
CCTTCCCTTGCCGACTCCCATGAAGCCGATGAGCAGTATATTTCCCGCCATAACATGCCGACCCCGATCTCATTTTCAGGCCGCCGCGGCAGCCGCGCATGCGCCCCGCCTCCCCCCTCTGTTCCCAGGGGAAGGGAGCGCTTTCTCCGGCCCCCCAGCCGGAACTCAAGCAAATGTACCATGCCGCACGGCCGCGAAGCAAGGGATGGGTCGCGAAGACCGCCTCCCGGGGACCGGCGGCCATTTCACCTCCGGCCGGCGAGCAGGGAAAACCAGCGATGATACCTATCCGCCAGGCGGTCCCAGGCATATCTGTCGGTCAGGAAGCCAATGGCCGCGGGGTCCAATGGCGCAGAGGCCCGGAAAGCACTGCGCAGGGCTTCCTGCAGTCCCCCTGCCCGGTATCTGTACTGTTCCGGGAACAGTTCCCTGTAGGAAAGGCCGTCCGGGACAACGGGGCGGCAGCCGGCGCGCACCGCCTCGAGCATGGCCAGGCCGAAGAATTCGTGCCGGGCGGTGGAAACCGCGATATTGCCCCGGCTCAGCCAGTAGACGTACTCCTGCCGTTTCCGGGCGTAGCCGAAATAGAGAATCCGGTCCGCGAGCCTCTCGCGCGCCGCCGAAAAAACAGCGGGACTGCGGGCAAAACTCTGGCCCAGGACAATGAGGTGGAATTCCATTCCCTCGTTGTCCAGTTCGAACAGAGTCTGAAAAAACGTTTCCGGGTCCTTGTCGTGCTCCCACCTGTGATTCCAGACGATCACCGGCGCCCCCGCCGCAGCCCGGGGAGCCATGCCGTCTATCAGGTGATAATCCAGTCCGGGAGAGAGGATCGTCGATTTTTTCCGCAGGGCCTCCACCAGGTGCGTCAGGTCCATGTCCGCCGCCTTGCGGAGATAGCGCGCCACCCCGTCGAGGAAGGTATCACGGTTGAACCCGCTGTTGAAGGCAATCCTGTCCGCCGCCAGGGCCGAGGTGAAGTTCAGGGCGGTAAACTGGTGGGACAGCCGGTCGTCATCGCGGCTGGGATAGACGAACTGGTTTTCATGGAAATAAAGGCCGAGCGGCGGATCGAAACCGGCCCGGTGCAGCAGTGTCCTGAAAGTGGCCGCGTCCAGCAGGGAGGAGCACAGGATCACATCAAAGGAGCGGCCGCCCCGCAGGAGCTCGACGGTTTTTTCCGCCATCCAGGGAGCGGCAAGCTGCATGCGCATCTTCCATTTCCTTGCCGGCAGGGTGAGAGCGGTGAATTCGCCGGCCAGATGTTTCCGCACCCCCTGCATGAAGGCACGATGGGAACCGCCGTAATAGGGTTCCAGAAAGAGGATCCGCGGTAAATACGGCTGCTTGGTCGGCATGAGTGATCACGTTGGCTGCAGAATGAATTCCGGACTCCAAAACGCCTACAATAAACAGGCTCTTCTTTACAAAGACAAATGAAAAAAGTAATCTTCGAGCCGAAAATTTCCCGGTCCCGCCGAAGCATGGCCGGCCCGCCCGGGGTAGCCGCCGGCAGGGATGACCGACAAGGCGCCCCGATCCCGATCAGGGGGGGATAATCTCCGGCCCCGGGGGACGGGGGATCGACAGCAGGAGCCATCATGAAGCAATCGGAATTCGTCGACAATCTTCTCGGTTTCATCGGTTCGTCGCCGACGGCATTTCATGCCGCCGGCAATATTTCCGATCTCCTTCGAGCCAGGGGTTTTCGCGAACTCCATTATCAGCAGAACTGGGGTCCTCTGTCTCCCGGCGGCTACTTTGTCCGCAGCAATGATTCCAGCCTCATCGCCTTCCGGCTCAGCGGCGAGGGGCTCAACGACACGATAGTGCGCATGGCGGGCGCCCACACGGACAGCCCGGCCCTGAAAATCAAACCCAGCCCCGTCCAGGTCAACAGCGCCCTCCTCCAGCTCGGAGTCGAAACCTACGGCGGCGCCCTGCTTGCGCCCTGGTTCGACCGGGACCTCTCCATGGCCGGAAGGCTTACCTGGCGCGCTCCCGACGGCCTGGTCCGCAACACCCTCATCGATTTCGGCAGGCCGGTGGCCGTTATTCCCAGCCTGGCAATCCACCTGGACAAGGAGGCCAATGACCGGAAACCCGTCAATAAGCAGACCGACATGATGCCGATCCTTGGGCCGGCC
>JALHJD010000347.1 GCA_022837185.1 Desulfobacteraceae bacterium | reverse complement strand
CCCCTTCAGGAAGTGCCCGGGGACCGAAGGGAACCTATCACCAGGACGGCGGACGAGCTGATCGCCGCCCAGTTTCAGGAAGCCGAGGCCAGACGTCTTGAGCAGGCATCGATCCTCCAGGAAACCTGGACGACAGGGGAGAACCATCTGCGGGCCAGGGAGTATGATCAGGCCATTGAGGTGTTTTCCGCCCTGCTGGACACCGAATACGGGGATAGGGCGAGGGAGCAGATCGACGAGGCGGCCAACCTGTCCGCCCGGGATGACCGGCGAAAGGCGGCGGAACTGTTTGTTCAGGCCAATGGGACGGCTGACCGGGAGGCCAGGGTCAGGCTGCTTTTCGAGTCCCGGCGGCTGTTGCAGGATATTCTGGTCAAGTATCCGCAGTCGGATGTCGTTGACAAGGTCAGGAATAATCTGGACCGCATCGAACAGGAAATCATGGCCGTTGATCCTACCCTGCTGACTTCCCCTGCCTCCGGCCCGGACAGTACCCCGTAAAACAGCAGACGGNTTTTCCCACGCAGATGCGGGAGGAGAAGCGGAGATGAACAAAAATGGAATCATTTTCATACTGGTCGTCTTGACCTTGATCGGTTCAGTGTGGGGATCCGTGGCCAACAGGAAGAAGATCGATCTTGAACGGGAACTGAATGAAACCATTGCCAGCATGAAGAAGCAGTCGGCGGCGGCCGCCACCGAGCAGGAGCAGGTGCTCGGCAAGACCGCCGACCTCCAGGAAAGCATTGTCATCAAGGATCGGCAGATCGACAAGGCCAGGAAGGAGCTGGTTGCCCTGCGTAAGAAAACCCAGGCCCTTGAAGCGCGCCTCTCCGGGTGCGAAGCCGCCGTTGCCCGGCTCACCGGGGAAAGGGATGAATGTTTGGAAAATCTGGCAGCGACCCGCGAGCAGGTATCGGGCCTGAGCGATTTCCCGCCCAGGCTTGAGGCCCCTGCGGCCGAAGCCGGGACGCAGGAGCTCCGGCAGGGGCAGGGCGGCGATCCCGACAGCGAATCACTCCGGGAGAGGCTGGAGGAGGTCGAATTGACCGCCGTGGAGCAGCAGCGGCTGGAGGCGGCAAATGCCCGGATAAACGGGCTGGAGAAAATTGTCGTCGACAAAACCGAGGCCCTTGATGCCGCCGGCAGGGAGCTGGACCGGCTCAGAGTAAACATGGATGTTCTGTTGGCCAAAATCGCTGACCAGCAGGAAAAATTGCGGAATACGCTGGAGGAGTCCCACACCCTGAACCTGGAACTTGCGAGCCGGAATGAGGAACTGCGCCAGAAGTTGACGCAACAGCCGGAACAGGAACCGTAACCGGGTTCCGCGCCATGGCAAGGCTGTTGCCCGGGTTAGGGATGATGAAGGCGTGGGTGCTGGAAAAACACGCCGACGTAGGCAAAGTGTCCGAGCCGCTGCGGCTCCACGATCTCCCGGTGCCCGAGCCGGGTCCGGAGGAGATTCTCGTCCGCGTCGCCGCCTGCGGGATCTGCCACACCGAACTGGATGAGATCGAAGGCCGGGCCGCTCCGCATCTGCCGGTGGTGCCCGGTCACCAGGTGACAGGCAGGGTCGAGAAGACAGGCTCGGAAGCCGGCCGCTTCACCAGAGGGGCCAGAGTCGGGGTTGCCTGGATATATTCCTCCTGCGGCCGGTGCGGCTGGTGCCGGAGCGGCCGGGAAAATATCTGTCCTGACTTCAGGGCCACGGGAATGGACGCGGACGGCGGATATGCCGAATACATGGTCGTGCCGGAAGCGTATGCCTATCCGCTGCCCCCTGAATTCAACGACATCGAAGCGGCGCCGCTCCTGTGCGCCGGGGCCATCGGCTATCGTTCCCTCAAGCTCGCCGGTCTTGTCAACGGCGGCAACCTTGGTTTGATGGGCTTCGGGGGGTCAAATCATCTCGTTCTCAAACTGGCGCGCCATCTCTATCCCGATTCCAATATGTACGTCTTCGCCCGTGATCCGGCCGAACGCGCCTTTGCCCTGGAGCTCGGCGCCTGCTGGTCCGGGACAATCGGGGAGGCCGCCCCGGACCGTCTGCAGGCGGCGATAGACACCACCCCGGTCTGGAGCCCGGTGCTTGCCGCCCTGGCGAACCTGGCCCCCGGCGGCAGGCTGGTGATCAACGCCATCCGCAAGGAGAGCGGGGACCGCGAAGTGCTTATGGAGCTCGATTACCCCCGACACCTGTGGCGGGAAAAAGAGATCAAGTCCGTGGCCAATGTCTGCCGCGCCGACGTGGCGGATTGCCTGCGGCTGGCCGCGGCTGCGGGGATCAGACCCGATGTGGAGGTGTATCCCTTCGGGGAGGTCAATCGGGCCCTTGTTGATTTGAAAACCCGCAGGATCAGGGGGGCCAAGGTCCTGCGCGTTGGCTGACTCAGAGCTGCCCGGAGGATTTCTGCCGGCGGGCGGGCAGGATCTGATACCTGTACACCGCCTCGTTGTGCTCCTTCAGGGTGACGGAAAAGTGATGGGTTCCGTCGTTCTTGGAGACGAAATACAAAAACGGCACCTCGGCGGGATCGAGGACCGCCTCAATCGACTCCCGGCCAGGGCTGCAGATGGGTCCTTGCGGCAGGCCGTCGACCACATAGGTGTTGTAGGCGGTTTCCCTTTTGAGGTCCTCCCGGGTCAGGTTCCCGTCAAATTCATTCAG
>JALHJD010000346.1 GCA_022837185.1 Desulfobacteraceae bacterium | reverse complement strand
CGGCTGCCAACTTTTCAACACCCTTCTCCCGGGGGAGAAGGTGCCCCGCAGGGGCGGATGAGGGGGCCTGTCAACACCGCAAGCCGGCAGACTTCAAGTTCCAAACTGCCGACTGCCGCCTGACGGCTGCCAACTTTTCAACACCCTTCTCCCGGGGGAGAAGGTGCCCCGCAGGGGCGGATGAGGGGGCCTGTCAACACCGCAAGCCGGCAGGCTTCAAGTTCCAAACTGCCGACTGCCGCCTGATGGCTGCCAACTTTTCACCCTCCCGCATACCATTCAAGCCACTGTTCCCGGCTCATCCCGCTTTCCGCAAGGACCCGGCCGGGGTTGTAATAGGGATCGCCCCGCCGCAAAAGATCCCGCCACTTCGACTTGAAGCCGATGAACTCCTGCTCGCCGCCTCCCGTTGGCGCGTCCCGGTCGATGGGCAGCCGCTCCCCGCGGCAGAGCGGGGTATAGACGTTGCGCAGGCCCATTTCATGCAGCCGCAGACAGAAGTCGATGTCAAAAAAGAACCGGGGAAAAAGGACCTCGTCAAACCCTCCGGCCCGTTCAAACAGCTCCCGCCTGACCATGCACAGGTCAATGGGCACGGCCAGGACGTCCTGCCCGCAGTAGGCGTTGTTGCTGTCCCTGGAGGCGTATAGAAAAAAGGACCTGAACCGGTCCCAGGTCATTGCCCCCCCGGTCCCGAATCCATGGGCGGGCATCCCGACATTCTCGATACGGCCGGTCACCGCGCCCATTGCCCTGTCCGCGGAAATTTCAAGCAGGACGCTTATCCAGTCGCTGTCGCGGGGAACAAAATCAGGCGCGGCAAAGAGCAGGTGGGAGGCCCCACTCTCCAACCCCACGCGGTTCAGGACCGCCGCCGGACTCATTTCCCCGGGAACCGTCTGGATCACGACCCCGGGCGGTGCCTTCCCCTGGCGTTCCGGCGGGCCTACGGTGACAAGGCGGACGTCAAGCACCTCGCAGCCGAGCCGGGGAACCATGCGTTCCAGCCACCGGGCCGGACTGCCGCCGTTGCCCGGCATCATGACTATCAGCGTCACCGCCGGTTTTCCCGTGAGCACGCGCCGGACCCGATAAAAGAACTTCCATTCGCCGGGCTCCACCCTGGCCTTGATCCCCCGCCGCCCCAGGGCGGCTTCCAGTGCCCTCCGGCCCGCCGCGTCGGCATAGGTTTTCCGGGAATGATTAATGCTGGTCGAGGTGTCGGAGGCCCGCCAGTGGTAGAGCGGTTTTGGAATATGGACGATGCTGCCGGTCAGTTCCGTCAGCTTGAGGGCCAGATCATAATCCTGGGCCCCCTCGTATTCACCGACAAAACCTCCGGCCGCCGTGAACAGGTCTCTCCCGGCCACCAGGAAATGGGTGATGTAGTTGTGGGTCAGCAGCAGTTCAGGGTTGTAATCCGGTTTGAAAAAGGAGTCCAGACGCCTGCTTTCCAGGTTGATCAGGTCTTCATCGGTATAGACCACCTCGGCGCCCTGGTCGTTGATTGCCCGCGCCACCTCGTACAGCGCGTCAAGGCTCAGTTCATCGTCATGGTCGAGAAACCCGAGATAATCTCCTGCCGCCAGTTCCACCGCCGCGTTGGAGGCCCCGGCTATGCCCATGTTGTGTTCCAGAAACCGCACCCTGATCCGCGGGTCACGGGCCGCGTACTCCTCCAGGATCGCCCGGACGTGCGGCCTGTCGCTGCCGTCGTCAGCCAGACACAGCTCCCAGTGAGGATACGCCTGGTAGTTGTACACCGGCGTAATGACGGAGATGAGAGGTTTTTCAGCCAGTTCCGCCACTTCGGCACACGGGTAGCACCGCCTGGCAACCCCCTCTTCCTGATAATGCAGGAGAGGATGGGCGTGGGTTTCAGCATGGACCGGACAGGCGCGGGCATAGTATTCCGGATCGAACAACGGGTTGGGTCGATGCCCGAGCCGGCGGCCGATACCGTTGAAGTGCAGGAAAGCGGTCAGTTCCGATGGCCCTGCTTCCGGATGGCAGGCCAGATAATACTGCGGATCGAAAAACCGGTTGGGCCTCCGCCCCTCGCGGACTCCGTACTGCAGGTAATGGGCCAGGGGCGTCATGGCCAGCCCCGCCGCGGCCGGATTATCCTCCAGGTACCAGGCTTCGTCGAAAAAGGGCAGCGGGCCGGGATCGGTTCTGTATCCGCCGTCCAGGAAATGGGCCAGGGGATTGATGCCCCGCTTTTTCAGGTCGGGATGGGCCGCGAGGTACCCGCTGAAGTCGGTGTAGGGATTGGGCTTTTTTCCTTCCCGCCAGCCGCTGCGCAGATAGTGGCGCAACGGCGTCCTCCCCCGCCGGACACTCTCTGGATATTCCCCGGCGTACCAGGCGGAAAAGAAAAGAGGGGTCGGGTCCGCCCCCGCGCGCCATCCCTTTTCAATGTAATGCAGCAGGGGATCACCGTCCACACCCGCCGGGTTCGCCTCCCGGTAGTAGGCGCTGTCGAACAGGGGGTTGGGCTTGCGCCCCTCCCGCCATCCGGCTTCCAGATAATGAATGAGCGGATCGATGGAGCGGGGGTCGAGGCCGGGATCGCGGTCCGCGTAGTAGCGGCCGTCGAACAACCCGGAGCGGGCCAGGGTCCTGTAATGGGGATCGGTCAGGTAGAACCTGCAGGTCCGCCACCACCTTTTCACTCTGAAGTAGACTTTCCGCACAAACCGGCCGGGATCTTCCGGTCGGGCGGAGATGGTTTTTCTGTTTCCGGTCATTTTCCTGGAATCCGCCGGCCGTCGGCATAACGGCACAAGGCCTGAAGGACCCACAATACATCCGCCACTATTTCTCCTCAATGCTCCGGTGGACGACTGCCGCCGACCCGTCGCCTGCCCGGGCAACCGTACAATACGTTCCGTCCGGAACCAGCGGGCACAAATACACCGGGATCGACCCAAGCCTGGCGGACAGCGCCTGGTGGATATGGCCGTTGAATATCGCGGCAATCTTATCCTGCTGTTCTTCCAGCAGCCCGTACAGGGAATCGTCGGCCGGTATGGTCAGATTCGTCTTGTTGAACCAGGCCCCGGCTGCGAGCGTTTCAGGGGTCCGGACCGGGACATGGCTGAGCAGGATGACTTCATTCGGCGCCTCCCGGACGGTCGCCTTCAGCCAGTTCAACTCCTCGATCGTCAACACATCCCGGACATGCTCCGTTTCGGTGGGGAAAGAACCGCGCCGGACATCGAACCAGATGAAGCGGATGCCCCGCCAGTCAACAAACCCGCTTTCCGGGCCGAATACCGCGACAGCCATATCCCTGGTAACATTCCTCGCCCCGTAGTCGTGCCCGACGCCAAGGGCGTGGACGAAAGGAACGTCTGGCAGCCCGCCGCGGAGGTGGAAATAGTGCTCCACGTCTTGCCGCCAGTGTTCGGGCGATCCCGGAATGACCGTTTTGCCGGCGGAAATCGCATTGTCGACAATATCACCGATGATGAAAATTTTCTCAGGTTTATACTCGCTATTTTTAACTTTTTCAATAAAATCAAAGAACAGTCCGTTCCCCTGCTCCATGCGTCCCGCATCCGACGACACATGAATATCACTGGTGATGATGATATAGGGCTCTTCTTCGGGGTCGTGCCCGCCACAGCCCGCAGGGAGAAAAAACAAAAAAAGAGCAATGCCCCCGGCAACCAGAGGACTGCCCGGGATGATCAAGCAGAACAGGAACCGCCTTATCATGTCTTCTCGATCAGGTAATAGACGCTGCCGCGGTCTTCGGGCCGCGGGTTGCCTTTCAGCTCGTTGAAGGACTGGTCAATGATCTTCCATCCCAGACCCTGGACCAGCCGGTCAAAGGACTGCCTGGAAAACCGGGTGCCCCACGTCCATCCTGGAGCGGGCGCTTCGAAATAGTTCTCATCCGTAGTGCTCAATGAAACAACGTTGCG
>JALHJD010000036.1 GCA_022837185.1 Desulfobacteraceae bacterium | reverse complement strand
GAGGACCACCCCGTCGGGACCGCCGTAGCGGCGACGGTACTGCCGGGTAAAATCATCGAGCCGCTTCCGGGTCCACGGGGCAGGGGCGAGGGCGTTGACTCCGGTCCGCCGCAGATGATCCAGCAGAGTCCTGGGGTCGGCAAAGCGAACGGAAAGCAGCTCTTCCTCGCATGCCAGCACCCTGAAGGTGCGGCCGACCATTTTTCGCAGACCGGCAACGGAGGCATAATCAAGACCGATACCGGCAACCTCCCGCAGTTCCTGGAGATTTTTCGGGCCGTACACGGAAAAACACAGGGTTCCCCCGGCGGTCATCCGCTCATGGAGCCGGGCCAGCAGGGCCGGCAGATCGTGCAGCCAGTGCAGGGTGGAAGAGGAAATGATCAGGTCGAGGCCGGCCGGCAGGGCGATGGTTTCGATATCGCCGGGCAGAAAAACAAGATTGGCCGTATTTCCTGCCTTTTCCCGCACCGGGACCTCGAATTCAGGGACAATATCATTGGCGTAGAGGGTTTCAAGACCCACCCTGTAGCGCCGGGCCAGCGCGGCGGTCAGGATGCCGGTGCCGCAGCCGATTTCAAGCAGCCGCCGGGGGCCCGGGGGGGGATGCCTGTCCAGCAGGGCGAGCAACCTTTCCGCCACCCGTTGCTGGATGACGGCCTGTTGGTCATAGGTGGCGGCCGCCCGGGCAAAACGCAGGCGTATGGTTTTCTTGTCCGGTCGCATGGATTTACCCGTCGCTGAGAAAACCGCCCCAGTGCGGCAGGGCGTAAAAAGGAAAATGGGGCTGCGGCAGGACCGTGCAGTTGTCCCGGCCCCAGGCACGAATTTGTCCCCGGGGGGGGAAAATCCGGTCGCGGCTGCCGACGAATTTGTGGGTGAAGATGTCTGCGGCCGGACCATGCTGCAGGTAGGCGCCGCGGAGCGCTATCAGTTCGCGGCGCACGGCCTCGACGGACCGGCGGGGGCGGTTGCGCAAAAATTTTTCCGCCTCGCCCCGGTTGGTGAACATGCTCTGATAAAAGGCCTCAAGGGTGTCGGCCGAAAAGTCACTGATCATCTCTTCATAGGCCCTGGACGGTATGCCGTACCGGTCGTCAATGGGCCTGGTGGTCCCGTTGACGGCGACGGCGGAAGCAAAGCGGTCGCGCAGCGGCTCGAGCAGAAAAGCCGCCGCCCACACGCCCATGGACCAGGCCAGCAGGTGCAGCCGGGGGTAGCCCGCCGGGATCAGGTTGGCGATCCGGTCCCGGTCCATTTCCCGGTAATCGAAGAGCATCAGCAGGTCGTACCCGGCCGGGGGTATGACCTGAAAGGGCACCGGGTCCATGCCCCAGCCGCTGAAAAACAGGATGCAGGAAGGAGAGCGGTGCTGTTTTGACAACCAGCAGGACTGCATGGATCTATTGAACGGCTGCGGCGACCTGGGCCGGCAGCAGGGACAGGTCGCCGGGGTCCATGGCGGCGGAAAGCGACAACCGCAGACGGGCGGTATGGGCGGGCACGGTGGGCGGGCGCACCGCCGTCACCCACCATCCCTGCTGCCGCAGCCTGTCGGCCGCCCGCAGGGCCCGCTTGCTGTCGCCGACGATGACCGGGATTATGTGCGAAGCGCCGCCCACCGTCAGGCCAAGATTCACGAGGTTCCGGCGCAGGTCGGCGGCCAGCCGCTGCAGGCGGCGCCGTTCCTCTACCAGACCGGGTATCCTTTCCAGGACGAAGAGCAGCCAGTTCAGGCAGACCGGGGGCAGGGCGGTCGAATAGATCAGGGGCCGGGCACGGTTGATCAGATATTGCGCCGTCACCGCCGAACAGACCGCGAATCCCCCCAGTCCGCCCAGGGCCTTGCCGAAGGTGCCGATGAGCAGTTCGATGTCACCGGTCACCCCCTCCTGTTCCGCCAGTCCCAATCCCCGGGGCCCCAGCACCCCGACCGCATGGGCTTCATCCAGGTAGAGGACGCACTGAAATCGGTTTTTCAACGCCGTCAGTCGGCGCAGATCGGCAACATCGCCGTCCATGCTGAATATTGACTCGGTAACGATGAACACCCGATCGTGCCGGTGGCGCGTGCTCCGGAGGATATCGGCAAGCTGGTCATAATCGAGATGGCGGTAGCGCATCATTTTCGCCCGGGCCAGGCGCATGCCGTCGATGAGGCTGGCGTGGCAGAGCTTGTCGGCCAGGATGAGATCTTCCTTGCCGGCAAGGGCAGGGAGGATCCCGCTATTGCAATGATAGCCGGAGTTGAAGACTAAGGCGGCCCCGGTTCCGTACAGTTCTGCCAGCCTGGATTCCAGCCGGTCATAGAGTCCGGAATTGCCGGTCATCAACCGGGAGGCGGAAGCTCCCGGCCCGAAGAGGTCGAGGATGGTGTCGTTGTCCAGCCGGCGGTAAAACTGCGCTGCCAGCTCCCGGTCGGCGGCCAGACCGAGGTAGTCGTTGCCGGACAGGTTGAGGAAGGGGCGGCCGCCCTCGACAATGGCGGCGCCGTCCGCCCGGGAAAGGGGAACGAGCCGGCGCAGCAGTCCCTGCCGGTCGAGGTCGCGCAACTGCGGTTCAAGGTACGGGTCAAGGATATTCATGCGGCAACTGTACCCTGCACGCGGCGATCAGCCGAGAAAGGCGTCGTACATGTTCCGGTTGAACCCCACCAGGAAGCGCTTGTTGATTTTCAGAACCGGGGCCCGCAGGGTGCCGGTCCTGCCCAGGCAGTGGTTGAGCACCTGCTCCCGGCCGTCGCTGGCGGGATGCAGGACGATGTACGTGATGCCCCTGGCAACGGCGATTTCGTCGGCCCGCCGCAGCATGTCCCAGGCCTGGTCCCCGGTGATTTTGACCGTGCGGGCCGCAACCGATTCCCTGATGTTCATTTTCCTCTCGCCCAGCACAGACTGTGCCCGACCACATGAGGTTCAGCCTTTGCGCAGATAAGCCCAATCAATCTGCATATGGTTTCTCCTTGGTTCAGGGGATGCGCGGATGGAGCCGGGCTGAGGTTTTGCCCGGGTGGCAGTGTACTCCATCGAATGTGTCTCTGCTACATTTTCGGTGTTGTTTGAGGGAAGTCGGCCGGAGGAGGAAGTTCACCGCCGGCAGGGGCAATGCCTGGCGCAGTCCTGCCGGAGCTGTCCGTCGTCATTTGTCGATGGGCCGTTGGGCGAGGCCGGGAACTTCTTCGGCGCCCCACACTTTTTTGTCGGTTTTCCTGGCCAGTTCCGCCGGGTCCTGATGGATGATGACGTCCGCCCCGGGCCAGGTCCGCAAAATTTCCTTTTCCACCGCCCTGGCAATGCCGTGGGCCCGGAGCAGGGGCATATTGTCGTCCAGTTCCAGATGCAGCTGGATCATGATGACCTGCCCGGACTGCCGGGTGCGGACATCGTGGACCCCCTGCACCTGGGGCGGTTTATGGGCTATACTGATGATTTTCTGTCGTATTTCCAGGGGCAGTTCGCGGTCCATGAGCATCTGGGTGGCATTGTAGCCTATTTTGACGGCGCTGAAGAAAATGTAGCAGGCAATGATGATGGCAAAAACCGGGTCAAGGCCGGGCCAGCCATGGTAGGCGAGGAAGAGGGCGGCGATGGTGCCGAGGTTGGTCAGGACATCGGTGCCGTAGTGCAGGGCATCGGCGCGGATGGCGGTGGAATTGGTCTTGCGGATCACATGGTGCTGATAGGCAAGGAGGAGGAGGGTCAGGGTGATGGAAAACGCCATGATCACCACCCCGGTTGTCATCTGGGTGACCGGGACGGGGTTGCGCAGCCGTTCCACCGCATGAATAACCAGAAAAAAAGCGGAGCCGGCGATAAAGGAGGCCTGGGCCAGCCCGGCCAGAAACTCTGCCTTGCCGTGGCCGAAGCGGTGGTCTTCATCGGCGGGATTGAGGGACAGACGGACGGCGACAAGATTAATTGTCGAGGCGGCGGCATCCATGAGGGAATCGACCAGGGAGGCCATGACACTGAGTGAGCCGGTCAGCACCCAGGCGAGGAGCTTGGCGAAGATGAGCAGAACGGCCACCGTTACCGAGGCATTGGTTGCCCTTTTCAGCAGCAGTGCGGTGGGAACCCCTGACGATTTCATCAATTTCGCATGCTTTTCCTGTCAAGGCGGAAGGACGGCTGCGGCCGCGGCGGTCAGTCCCCGTGCCGATGCGCCGGAAGGCGGTTTGCGGGGCAGAGCGGCCGCAGCGGGGAAGTCAAAAAAGGCCGCTGAGCTGCGCGGGCAGCCGTGCGGCCTGAAATGGCTTCATGCACGATGAAGTGGGTCAACAACCTGTGATGCTTCAACCGCCGGCCGGCTTTTCCGAGGCCTCGACTTTCTTTTTGGCGTCTACCGCGGAAGTCAGAATGCTGGCGCGGTTCACCTTTATCCGGACTCCTTCCGCTATTTCCATGGTGACGACGGCGTCGGTCAGTCCGGTAATCCGGCCATGGATGCCGCCGCTGGTCACCACTTCATCGCCTTTTTTCAGGCCGCTGAGAAATATCTGGTGCTCCTTGGCCTTTTTCTGCTGGGGGCGGATAAGGAGAAAATAAAAGACCACAAAAATCAGGATAAGGGGAATAAACGAAGCAAAGCCGCTTCCGGCAGGCGGGGTCGCTCCTCCCTGCGCAAAGGCTGTTCCAATCATGAAATATCCTCCGTGTCAGTAGTTTTTTTCAGCCGCTCCATATCCATGGAGTCTTGCCGACGGGCATAAAAATCGGTTCTGAAGGACAAAAATTCGTCACGCTGTATGGCGTCCCGCATTCCAGCCATCAGTGAGCAGTAATAATGCAGGTTGTGAATGCTGTTCAACTGGTAGGCAAGAATTTCCCTGCTCATGAACAAATGCCGAAGATAGGCACGGGAATAATTGCTGCAGGTATAGCATTCGCACTGCTCATCAACGGGTCCGGGATCATCCCGGTAGCAGGAATTTTTTATAACAAGTCTGCCGCGGGAAGTAAAGAGCATTCCATTTCTGGCGTTGCGGGTGGGCATGACGCAGTCGAACATGTCCACTCCGCGATGGACCCCTTCCACCAGGTCTTCCGGGGTGCCGACCCCCATCAGGTAGACGGGCCGGTCCTCGGGCAGGCAGGCGACAGCCGCTTCGGTCATGTCATGCATCTGTTCCTTGGGTTCGCCCACGGAGAGCCCGCCGATGGCATAGCCGTCAAAACCTGTTTCCACCAGGTTTTGCGCGGTCCGCTGCCGGAGATCGGGATACATGCCGCCCTGGACGATGCCGAAGAGCAGCCGGCCGTCCCGGGGCTGGACCTGTTTTGAGCGTCGGGCCCAGCGCTCGGTGAGACCGGTGGCGGCTTCGGTCTCTTCCCTGGTGGCGGGCCACGGGATGCAGGTATCGAGGACCATCATGATGTCCGAGCCGAGATCTCCCTGAACCCGAACGGCGTCTTCAGGACTGAGGAAGTGGCGGCTGCCGTCAAGATGGGAACGGAATTCCGCGCCATCCTCGGTGATTTTTGCCAGCTCCCGCAGGCTGAAGATCTGGAAGCCCCCGGAATCGGTGAGGATCGGCCGGGGCCAGTGCATGAACGAATGGAGGCCGCCGAGCCGTTTGATCAAGCGGGGACCGGGCCGGAGCAGAAGATGGTAGGTGTTGCCGAGAATAATCCGGGCGCCGAGGCCTTCGAGATCCTCGGGTGTTACCGCCTTGACGGTGGCCTGGGTGCCCACCGGCATGAAAACGGGAGTGGGGATGGTGCCATGCGGAGTCGTCAGTTCACCGCAGCGGGCCCGGCATTCACCGGAGCGATGCAGGAGGCGGAAAGATTGTGGGGTGCTCGGCATGTCGTCCTCTATTTTTTTCCCGCCGCGGTCAGGTCCATGAGCACCGCGGCCAGCCGGTCCCGCTGCCGCTCGATTGATTCCGCCAGGTGGAACTGGGCAACGGCCCGGCGCAGGTTCTGGTCGGGGTACGAAACTTTGAAGTAGCGGTTACCGGCAAGATAATCGGTATAGAAGCGCAAACCAAGTTCAAAGGTGATGAGCAGCACCCCGTCCACCACGCATTCTTTGTCCTCCCCGGTCAGCAGCCCCCCGGCCGTGGACAGATACCCCTCCAGCCACGCGGCATAGAGGCCGGGATCCAGACAGGCCTCCCCCGGTTCATCCGGCGCTTCACCGGCCCGATTGCAGCAGGACCGCAGCGCGTCGCCCAGGTCGTGGAGGAGAAGGCCGGGCCTGACGGTGTCAAGATCTATGAGGCTGAGGACGGTCGCGCAGGCCTGGTCAAAGAGAAAATTGTCCATCTTGGGATCGCCGTGAATGATGCCGTGGCTCAACCGGTCCCGGCGCTCCGTCAGCCGGTGCACCCGGCCGCGTCCTTTTTCAACGGCGAGATCGCAAAACCGGTCCGGATCGGGTTTGTGCCGCAGCGGATTCGAACGAACGCTATCATAGCGGTGCAGGTAGCCGCTGGTGTCGTGGAAGCCGGGCAGGGTGTCAACCAGCGACCGCGGGTCAAGGGTACGGAGCTGCGAATGAAAGAGTCCCAGCATTCGTCCCGTCTCCCTTGCCTGACCCGGGGAGTCAATGGTCCGGCAGGTCCGGGCGCCCCTGATCAGCTCCATCAGCCGCCAGGCTGAACCGTCCCGGTCCCGGAAGGCGTAGCCGGATCTGCCCCGGTAGAGAAGGGGTGGGCGGAACCTCGTTTCCCCTCCCGGACCCCCGGGCGGCGTGCGGCGCAAATGTTCGGTGACCACGAGCATGTTGCCGATGACAGCCATGGGGTCGGGAAAAACCGCCGGGTTTATCCGCTGCAGGAGCCGCTGTTCTCCCGAAGCAAGGGTGACGAGAAAGGTGTCGTTGACATTGCCGTGGCCGAACGGGGCAATACGGCCAATATCGTCCGCCGCCAGAAAAAAACGGGCGGCATGCAGTTCAGGCTTCAAGGCCTGCCCTGGGGATCGGCCGGTCCCGATGCGGCGGAGCCGTTGGTCCGGGCAGGGTATTTACGCGCGTTTTTGCCGATCTTGCTTTGGGCCGCGGCCAGGAGGTCGATATCGAGCCTGTCCGCCAGCCGGACGAGGTAGATCAATACATCGGCCAGCTCTTCGCTGACCGCCTCCCTGGAGGCAGGGGAGCGAAGATAGCTTTCCTCCTCGGTCAGCCATTGGAAGTGTTCCATCAGCTCGGCGGCCTCGACGTTCAGCGCCATGGCAAGATTCTTGGGCGAATGGCAGCGCTCCCAATCGCGTTCAGCGGCAAATTGGCGCAGAGCTGCGGTAAGATCGTCAATGGATGTGATCATGAAAAAGAGGACGGCACCGGAGGGTATCCGGTGCCGTCGATCCGTGCTCGTCCGCCGGGGTTACTTGTCAACCTGGAGAACGACATACCGGCTGTATTCTCCGGCCCGAATCCGGAGGAGAACCTTGTCGCCCGCCTGGGACCGTTCAAGGGCTGTCCGGAGTTCGTCCAGGCTGCGCACCCTCTGTTTGTTGACCTCTTCAATGAGCTGTCCGGCCTGGAGACCGGCAAGTTCGGCGGGGCTCCCCGGTTCGACGCCGGCAATGAGGACTCCCTGGTCCCTGCTGTACCCGAACTGGGCCGCCAGTTCCTCGGTCAGGTCCTGGAGGGTCAGCCCCATCCTGTTCAGGGATCCGTCGCCGGAGATCCCGGCCTGCCCTAAATCGGCGGGTTGTTCGGCGATGGTGACGGTGAATTTCTGCTTTTTGGCGTCACGGATAACCTGGAGGTCAACCTTGGTGCCGGGCGGGATCAAGGCAATCCTGTTACGCAGGTCACTGACATTGGTTACCTCGGTGCCGTTGACGGCGATAATCACGTCTCCCTGCTGCAGGCCGGCTTCGGCGGCCGGTGATTTTTCAGCTGTTTCACTGACCAGGGCGCCGCGGGAATGTTCCAGGCCGAAGGATTTGGCCAGGTCTTCATTGATGTCCTGGATGACGACACCCAGCCAGCCGCGCACAACCTTGCCGTGCGCTCGCAGCTGCTGTTCAATGACCTTGGCCATGTTGATGGGGATGGCGAAACCGATGCCCATATAGCCGCCGCTGCGGGAGAAGATGGCGGTATTCATGCCGATGGCCTCACCGTGGATGTTCAGCAGGGGGCCGCCGGAATTGCCGGGATTAATGGCGGCATCGGTCTGGATGAAGTTTTCATAGTCGCTGATGCCGATGCGGTTGCGGCCCTTGGCGCTGACCACCCCGACGGTGACGGTCTGGTTCAGTTCAAAGGGACTGCCGATGGCGATCACCCACTCGCCGACCTCAAGGTTGTCTGAATCGCCCAGGGGCAGGAAGGGGAGATTTTTGGCAGCAATTTTAATCAAGGCGACGTCGGACTGCGGATCGGTCCCCACAACTTCACCGCTGAATTCGCGTTCGTCGGCCAGACGGACCGTGATGGTATCGGCTTCGCCGATGACGTGGTTATTGGTCAGGATATAGCCGTCCGGCGAGATGATGAAGCCGGATCCGGCGCCCCGCTGCTTGAACTCCCGGGGTTCCTGGGGGGGATGGCGGAACTGGGGTCCGAAAAACCGCTCAAAAAAAGGGTCATTGAAAAAATCGAACGGACTTTGCTGAAACCCTCTGGTCACGGATTTTTCCACCCGGACATGGACTACCGCCGGCCCCGCCTGTTTGACGACGGAGGCAAAGGCCTTGGCCGAACGGTCAAGCAGGGCGATGTTTTCATCCTCGGCGGCCAGGAGTGAAGGGCCGGTGGCAAGCAGGATGGCCAAAAAGCAGAGAAATGCCCCAAGAAGGTGCGGGGAGCGGACAAATTTTCTCGGTCTATGCATGGATATTCTCCGAATGGGTTGATGTGATCGGCCGTTTGCGGCAAAAAAATGTGGGAATCGCCGGACTCGGAACATACAGAACATATAATTATACCTGGGGCCGTTTCCGTCAAGAAGGATTGTCGGGAACTATCCGGATCAGGGTGCGGGGCCAGTCGGGGAGGCGCCTTGATCGAAGAGGTCGCGCAGGGCCTGGCTCAGCCGGTCCAGGTCGTACGGCTTGGTTACTATGCCGCTGAAACCGTAATCCCGGTAATCGTTCATGACGGGATCGCCGGTATAGCCGCTGGAAACGATGGCCCGAATCCCGGGATCAAGGGCAGTCAGCTGGCGAATGGCTTCCAGGCCGCCCATTCCCCCGGGAATGGTCAGATCGAGCAGCACCCCGTCAAACGGTTCCTGCTCCAGCAGCGCCTCCTTATACAAACGGACGGCCTCGGTCCCGTCACGGGCGGTTGCGGTTGTGTAGCCCATGAAGTTGAGCATGTTGACGGCGACGGCCAGAATACTTTCATTATCATCCATGATGAGAATTTTTTTTCCCGTGGGCCGGATTTTTTCCCTGGCCATGATTTTCTCCCTGGGCGTCTTTGCCGATGCCGGCAGAAAAATGTGAAACGTGGCGCCCGAGCCGTATTCGGACTCGACGGTGATCAGGCCGTCGTGATGGCTGATGATCGAGTAGCAGGCGGCCAGGCCGAGGCCGCTCCCCTCCTGTCTGGTGGAAAAATAGGGGTCAAAGATCCTGGCCAGATATTTCTGCGGAATGCCCACCCCTTCGTCGGCCAGGGAAATATGAACATATCCGCCCTGAGGCAGGGGCAGGCCCTGGGCGGCATCAATGAGGACGTTTTCCGCCCGGATGGTGATGGTGCCGCCTGCGGGCATGGCCTGGTCACTGTTCTTGACCACGTTCTGGATCACCTGGCGGATCTGGCCGACGTCGATATCCACCGGCCAGATATCTTCCGGTATCTGGATCTGCAGTTTGACGTCGGAGCCGCTCAACATGAAGGAGGTGGATTCCCTGATCACTTCGGCGATGGAGGCGGCACCTCGCACCGGCGCCCCTCCCCGGGAAAAGGTCAGCAGCCGCTGGGTCAGTTCCCGGGCGCGGATGGACGCGTTTTCGGCATCGTTCAGCCTGGCGAGCGTCCTGGCCGGTTCGGTCCGGGCGAACACTTTTGCCATGGAGATGTTGCCGATGATGGCCGTCAGGAGGTTATTGAAGTCGTGCGCTATGCCGCCGGCCAGGACGCCCACCGACTCAAGCTTCTGGTTTTTCTGCAGTTCCTCCAGCATGCGGAGTTTCGCGGTGACATTCTTGAAAAAAACGGCCATCTTTCCGGGTTCCGTCTGAAAGGCGTGGACCTCGAACACTCCCGAAATCCGGTCATCCTCATAGTGCACCTGTTCGGCCTTCCATGGCCTGCCGGTCAGGCAGATGTCGCGATACCTGCCGGGAAGCTCCGTCCCGGCCAGGGCCGGAAAGGCCTCCTCGATGGTCCTGCCGATCAATCGGCTGCAGTCCAGGCTGAGTATTCTTTCGGCGGCCGGGTTGGCGCTGGAAAAAACGAGGCGGCCGCCCGGTTCGAGGCGATAGAGAAGAATGCCTTCCGGGCAGGATTCCATGACGCTTCTGCATCTGTGCTCGCTGGCCTTGAGGGCGCGTTCGGCCCTGACCCTGTCGGTCACGTCGTGGATAATGGAACACAGGGCGTAAACTTCGTCGTTTTCGTCCCGCATGTAATTCCAGTCGATCTCAACCTGGATTTCCCGGCCGTCCGCAGTCTTGTTGGTGGTAAAATAGGGAACGGGATCGGGCTGCCGGTCAATGATGAATCTGTAATAGTGCTGCAATTCCAGCCTGCCGGCCTCGTCCTCGATGAAGTCCCAGACAAACCGGCCGAGGATGTTTTGTTCGGACAGGCCGTGAATGGCCTGGTGTGCCGGATTGCTGAGGACAATGCGCCCTTCCGGGTCACTAATCTGTATGCCGAGGGAAGCGGTGTCCACCAGGGTGCGATATTTTTTTTCACTTTCCCGCAGCGCTTTCTCCGCTTTTTGCAGGGAAGTGACATCGGTGCAGACGCCGCCGATCGCGTATACTTCCCCCTGATCGTCAATCAGGGGGAACTTGGTAATCAGAAAGGTTTGTTCACCGTCGGCGAAACGAATGGTTTCCTGGAATTCGATGAGTTGTTTGCAGCGCCGGACTTCGAGATCCTGAGACCGGAACAGTTCGGCAATCCTCCCGGGAAAGACGGCAAAGTCGTCCCGACCCAGTATCTGCCCGCTGCTCAACCGGGCCAGGCGCTCAAATTGAGGGTTGACGAGAATATAGCGGAAATGGGCGTCCTTGAGGAAGACCGGCTGGTTGGTATTGTCCAGCAAAGCTTCAAGGTACTGCCGTATCAGACGGGCCGGTCCGTTTTGATCCGTGCAGTCGGCCAACTCCCGTTCAAGGGATTTGACCCGCTGTTTCAATTCTTCATAGGTCGGCTGGGGCGACATGGATCGGCAACCTTCTCGTCATATGATCGGATCCGTCCGAGGGGGGAAGAAACTGTCTACAGAGTATATAGCATAAATTGTCCAGCTTGAAAAATGATGCGGGAAAAAAGTCTGGCGATCTGTTCAGCCATCACTCGTTGGCGGACGCCCGCCGGGCGCCATAAAGGTCGAGAAGTTTCCTGGACGCCAGGGGCAGCAGGCCGAGGAGGGCGAACGAGAACAGCAGTCTCGGCGACAGGATGCCCGACAGGCTTTCCAGGGTGGACAGCTGCTTGCCGGCATTGACATAAACGATGGTGGCGGGCAGCATGCCGATCTGTGAGACCCAGTAAAAAGTGCTGATCCTGATCCGGGTGAGGCCCATGACCAGGTTGATGACAAAGAAGGGAAAAATCGGAACCAGCCGCAGGGAGAAGAGGTAAAATCCGCCTTCCCGGGCCATTCCCTGGTTGAATTTATTCAGTTTGTCGCCGAATTTGTTCTGGACCCAGTCCCGCAGGAGGTAGCGGGCCGCGATGCAGGCCAGGGAGGCGCCGATGGTCGAGGCAAACGAGACGACGATGGTGCCGACCACCAGGCCGAACAGAGCGCCGCCGGCCAGACTCATCACAGCCGCCCCCGGCAGGGAAAGCGCGGCGACCAGGATGTAGAGCAGCATGTAGGCGGCAATCACCCCGAGCCGGTGGTCGGCGTAGAGTGCGACAAATTGAGCCTGGCGCTGCTTGAGGGAGGCCAGGGTCAGGTACTGGTGCAGATCGAAAACCGCGAACAGGATCAGGAGGGTGATGATCACTGCAGCGATGAGCAGCTTTTTGATGGATTGAGGTTTCATGGACGGTCCCGGGCGCCGCTGCCGAAGGCAAAGGCGTACGCGGCCGCGCCGATGAGGGCGGTCCTGGGCTCAAGGATGACGTGCACCGGCACCCCGGCCAGCAATTGCCGGTGGCGGCCGCGGCAGAAGTTCCCCATGAAGGCCTTGGTGGTCAGAAACGGCAGGATGCGCGGCGGGAGCCCGCCGCCGATGTAGAGCCCTCCCGTGGCCAGGATTTTCAGGACAAGATTTGCCGATTCCGTGGCCAGAATGGCGGCAAACAGGGCAAGCGCATCGGCAGCCAGCCGGTCACCGCCCTCTTTTCCGGCCGCCAGGGCCGCTTCGACAATGGCTCGGGTCCGATCGCCGTCTTCTGCGGCACTCCTTGCCGGTGTGTGGCCGGGCCGCTCCGCCTGGAGAAAATCGTAGAGGCTGGGTATGCCGATGCCGGAACAGACCTGTTCGGCGCTGACATGGTCCAGCCGGCGGGCCATGAAGGCCAGCAGCCGGGCTTGCTGCTCGTTCGCCGGGGCAAAGGCGCAGTGCCCCCCTTCGGAGGGAAAGGGGAGGAAACGGCCCCGGTAGCGGACCAGAAACGCCTGTCCTAATCCGGTGCCCGGAGCGATGACGGCGACGGCTCCCTCGGGGTCGGGCCGGCCGCCGTTGAGGGTGTGCAACTGATCCGCCGGGAGCGAGACCGAGCCCATGGCGGTGGCGACGAGGTCGTTGATCAGGGTCACCGAGCGCATCCTGAACCGTTGGCGCAGCGCTCGGGCGTCAACGGTCCACGGGAGGTTGGTCATGCGCACCCGGTTGTTGATGACCGGACCGGCAACACCGAAGCAGGCCGACCGGGGGCGGGCGGTTTGCTTCTCGAGGAAGGAGGCGATTATTTCCTCAAGCCCGACGCCGGTGTCGTTGTTGACGGTCATTTCAGCCAGCGGGAGCAGGGGGGCTTTGTCCGGCCGGAAGAGGGCCAGCGAGGTTTTTGTCCCGCCGATATCGCCGGCCAGCAGGCAGCCGGGGGAATTCTCTGTGGTCATTGATCAGGCCCTTTGTGCTGTCCCTCGGCCGGAGCGGGGGTCGGACGTGGAAGTGTCTGCGCGGCGGGAAGTCCGGGACCGGGAACTGCCTTTGTCATTGCAATTTTGGGTGAAGCTGGCTGCCGGCATAGCTGTTCCAAGGATGTCGCAGGCCGGGTGGACGGCTTGAAATGGTCGCGGATGCCTTCCCGGCTTTGGCCGCATTTCAGGGCCTGATGGCTGAAAGTATAGCTTTGATGCGGTAAACTCTCAAGCAGAAAGGTTACGCCCGGAGAAGGGTCCCATCAAGGGGACTCCGGAATTCCTCCAGAAGGGGAACTTTGTTTTGAAAAACCGGGGGATCGATTGTATGTTCACCGAACGGCGGCAATAATATTTTTTCAAGGCAGATGATGGAGCATCTTGTTCCTCTGGCCCGTTTCGGGCACATCGGCAACGGGATTGTCTGGATACTCGCGTTTTTGGCCGTTCCCATCGGCCTGTCGGGAACCGTCAACCTGTTCCGGCCGGTTCAGGGCCTGCAGCGGCCCACCGGTTATCTCCTGGTTCTGCTGGCGGTGGTTTTCCTGGCCGGTTTTGCCTGGATCGGCTGGTTCCACTACCAGATTTTTGTCCGCCTGCCCATTGCCTTGCCCGCCAACCTGGCCGAATATCTCAACAGTCATCTCCAGATGATGAATCAGGGCGCGGATTTCGCCCTGCCTTTGTATGATGCCCCCTCCCCGCCCCGCTATGTGCTTCCCCTCTGGCTGGAAAACGGAAAATATTATTTCTGGTTCATGTGCTATGCACTGCTGGCCCTGGCGGCCCATTTCCGCCTGGACCATCCGAGGCTGCGGGCGGCGCTGCACATCCTGCTGGCGGTGCAGGTGGGGATTCTGTTCGGGGCCGCCAACCCTTTCAGCGACCCGCTGCCCCAGTTTTTCGGCGCCGTGGAGCCCTGGTTTACCGGCAGCCTGTCCCCGGCCCAGCGGTTGGGACTGTTCATGCAGCTCTACCCGAAGATGATCTTCTATTACAATGCCGAGTACATGTGGTTTCATCCGCCCCTGCTGTTTCTCTCCTATGCCTGCATCACCGTGACGTTCGTGACCTCGGTCTTTATGCTGGTCGGGCGGGAGCAGGCGGTGGAAAAGATGGGCTATGACCATGCCCGGCTCGGCTTTTTCCTGCTGACCGTGGGGATGCTGCTCGGCTACCCGTGGGCGCTCAAAGCCTGGGGACCAAACTGGTGGTGGGATCCGAAGATCTGCAGTTCGATCATGATGTGGGCCATTTACAGCACCTATCTCCATACCCGGCTGTACGCCCATAAACCGTTCATGTGGTATTTTTCCTCCCTCCTCGGGATTCTCTGTTTTCTGGCCATGATCTTTACCTTTGTCTCCTCCTTCTTTTTTCCGGGGGAGCATACCTTTGTGTAAGAGGGAAGCCGTATGCGGCAGGACATGAACACCGGGAAGAAGGCCGATGGGCGGGCAGGGCCGCTCGATTACTGGCTCATTCTGGCGACGGCCGGTGTCCTGTTCGCCATTTCGGTGCTCTGCGTCTGCGGCATGTTCTACTATAAGCTGGCCCTGGTGGGGCAGCTGCCACCGGCGGAAAAGGCCGCCTACCTGAACACGATGAACGGTGTGATCGCGCCGTTCATCATCGGGCTCATCCTCCTGCTGGGGATCTGTGTCCCCAAACGGCTGCTGCCTGCCTCCTGGCTCTACCGGTTTGCGGCCGCTCTGACCGTTTCGGCCGCCGTGCTGTCCTGGCGGCTGGACATCGCCGCCGCCCTGACGGCGGTCCTGGCCGCATCATTGATCCTGCAGCTGGTGGTCCTCGTCATGGCCGTTGGAGGCAGCCGACGGCTGCATTTTGAAAAGAGCGGCTATTGGGTGCGGGTGGGCTCATCCCTCATCCACCTCGGCCTGATCCTCTTTGTGCTTGACCTGCTGCTGTACAAACATCTCGCCCTGCACCTTTTCCTGTTCTGGGTGACCACGGGGGCCAGCGTGCTGGGAATGGTGTTCTGTTTTTACGCACCGGCCGTGGCCGGGATTTTCCGGCGCGGGAAAACATCCATCCCTGAATCGGGACCGAGGTAGCTCCCGGGCGGCCGCAGGGAGGTTTTTTCCGCCCGGCGAACAGGAGCGGCGGGTCCGGAAACGTCCTGAGCCGCCTGGTCACGGACGGCTCGGGACGCAAGCGTGCCTGGTGGTCAGGTTTTGGCAAGCTCGGAGGTACAGTGGGGGCAACGGGTGGCCTGCACGGGGATGGCCGTGAAGCAGAACGGACAATCCTTGGTGGTCGGCGCGGGAGGGGGTGCTTCCTGTTCCCGCTGCAGCCGGTTGATCCCCCTGATCAGCAGAAAGACGGCAAAAGCAACAATGAGAAAGCTGATCACCGCGTTGAGGAAGACCCCGTAGCTGATGACAACCGCACCGGCTTCCTGGGCGACGGCAAGGGTGGCATACGGACCGGGGACCGTCCCTTCCTTGAGGGTCAGGAAAAAATTGGCAAAATCGACTCCGCCGAGGAGCATGCCGATGGGCGGCATCAGGACATCCGCTACCAGACTCTGGACAATGGTTCCGAAAGCGCCGCCGATAATGATGCCGACCGCCATGTCGACGACATTGCCCCGCAAGGCGAATTCCTTGAATTCCTTGAACATGTCTTTCTCCTCCATTGCCGGT
>JALHJD010000345.1 GCA_022837185.1 Desulfobacteraceae bacterium | reverse complement strand
GGAAATCCAGGAAAAAAACCAGATGCTGAAGGAGGAGGTTTCCGCCGAGGATATTGCCGAGGTCGTTGCAAAATGGACCGGCATCCCGGTCGACAAGCTGCTGGAAGGGGAGCGGGAGAAGCTGATCCACGCCGAAGAGCAGTTGGCCAAAAGGGTCGTCGGCCAGGAAGAGGCGATCAAGGCGGTGGCCAATGCCGTGCGCCGGGCCAGGGCCGGGCTGCAGGACCCTGACCGCCCGCTGGGGTCGTTCATTTTTCTCGGGCCCACCGGCGTGGGGAAAACCGAGCTGGCCAGGAGTCTGGCGGACTTTCTGTTCGACTCGGAAAGCGCCATGATCAGGGTCGACATGTCCGAGTACATGGAAAAGCATTCGGTCGCCCGTCTCATCGGCGCCCCGCCCGGCTATGTGGGGTATGACGAGGGCGGCATGCTCACCGAGGCGGTCCGCCGCCGGCCCTATTCCGTCATCCTCCTCGACGAGATCGAGAAAGCCCATCCCGATGTCTTCAACGTGCTGCTACAGGTGCTCGACGACGGCAGGATGACCGACGGCAAGGGCCGCACCGTTGATTTCAAGAACACCATTCTGATCATGACCTCCAATCTCGGCAGCCACCTGATCATGGAAATGGGCCAGACCGATCCCGAAGAGCTGCGGCGCCAGATCGACGAACTCCTGCATCGGCAGTTCAAGCCCGAATTTCTCAACCGGGTCGATGACATCATCACCTTCCAGGGCCTGACCCGGGATGATCTGCTGAAAATTGTCGACATTCAGATCCGCCGCATGGCCAAACGGCTGGAAGAGCAGAAGTTCAGGGTGACCCTGACCAAGGAATGCAAGCAGTACCTCGTTGCGGTCGGCTATGACCCGGCCTTCGGCGCCAGACCGCTCAAACGGGCGATCCAGAGATATATCGAGGATCCTCTCGCCATGGAAATACTGGAAGGGAAGTTCAAGGAAGGCGACCATATCCTGATCGACAAGGGTGACCAGAACAATCTGCGCTTCAGCAAGAATTAGGATGCCCGGCTGCGCCGGGAGTCGGTAGTCGGCAGTTGGCAGTTGGCAGTTGGAGTTTCCCGGCTGACGCCGGGGTTCATGGTTCGGGGTGCAAGGTCGGGCTACGGTGTGGAACAGTATACCGTTCATTTGTATATCTCCCACCGCGGAAGACATTCCCCTCATCCCCCCCTGCGGGGCACCTTCTCCCCCGGGAGAAGGGTGTATCCCCTCTCCATGGGAGGTAAGCGAACGCAGTGAGACTCCGGGAGGGTGACCGAAGGTCGGGTGAGGGGCTCTTCAAGTCGATAAGCCACCAGACTTCAAGCCCCAAACTGCCGACTGCCGACTGATGACTGCCAACTTTCCCGGCGCCGGCCGGGAAGTGCTTGTACTCCTTGCGGCAGTGATATATATAGGATGCATTTGTCGATTCAATTCATACCATTCACCATCAAAGGGAGTACCGGGACTGATGAGCGCCGACGTCAATAACCTGACCGTCAATTACGAGGAAGACGGCACCCTGGTCGTCAAGGAACTGGACAGGGAAATCCTGTCCAAGGGGGCCTGGACAACCATTCTCTACCGCTACAAGGACCTGGATCGGGCCACCGGCGAATACGGGCCGGATAAATATACCATCCGCCGCTACCAGAAACAGAAGGGGCAGTATCTTCCCAAATCCAAATTCAACATCTCCAGCAAGGCCCAGGCCCAGAAAATAGTAGACACCCTGAGCCGCTGGATGGCCGAAAAGTAAAGCAGCCTGTCCACCCGGCAGAGCTGCTCTTCCCTCTGTTCCCTCCCCCGCCCCTGCCACGGCCCGGCTTCGGCTTCCCCTTCGCCGGTTTTGGCAAGGCCGCTCTCCGCCCGGTTCACAGCATTGGACCGGAAAAAGATACCGGGCGAATCTTTTATGTTGACAGGCCCTCCCGCCTTGTGTACTTTCGCCCCTCGTTTGCCGGATTGCAAGGCATTCGGCGGCTTTGAAAAACAGTTGTTCACCGACTCAATTTATATTGACAACAACCCAACAACTGTGTAGTTTAATAAATTGCCCGATATGTGTTTCATATCGCAGCCCGCCGCTGTCGCGGCGGCGTTTGATCTTTGAAAACTGAACAGTAGACGAGCGGGCCGATTGTTTGATTTATTCGAGAGAAGAAAATCCGATTGGTTGTTTAAAAAGAGTAGAACAGCGA
>JALHJD010000344.1:2271-3329 GCA_022837185.1 Desulfobacteraceae bacterium | reverse complement strand
CGAAATACTCGCCATCTTGCGCGAGTACTATGAAGGTCTCACCGAGAAGGTCGAGATCAAGATGCAGAGCCACGCTGAAGGCTCCAAGATGTAACAGCGCTCATTTTTTTGAGCTGTGTGAATGGAGGGAGATGCTCCGCCTGCCGGAGCATCTCCTTTTTTTATTTTGAAAACCTTGTTTGCTTGGCTAGGGGCAAAACCAGTGTAAATTTCCTTTTCGACAGCTTCTGCGGGGCTCAGACCGTCAATCGTCTGCTGCAGAGCAGACAGCTGACAATGGGAAATAATATAAAATGACCCCTTAAAGGTCCATAAAGTCTTGTTCTTGTGGAATAGTTCTGGTATCAAACCTAACACTTGCATAGCTGGTCATTCAAGGATGAGTTTCAGGACAGTTTAACGCATGTCACTTGACAATGACAAAAAGTTGGTCCAGGTCGGTCTGGGGGAGCGAAGCTATTCCATTCGGATCGAAAAGGGGCTGATCGGCCTGGTCGGCCGGGACCTTCAGGAACACAACATCGCCAAGCGCTACGGGGTGATCAGCGACGATCATGTCGCCTCCCTGTACGGTGATACCCTGCTGCAATCCCTGGCCGCGGCCGGGCTGGAAGCCGAACTGATGACGTTTCCCCGCGGCGAGGAAAGCAAGAACCTGCAAACCGTCGCCCGGCTGGCCAGTACACTGGCGGCCGCCGGCTTTGACCGCAAGGACGGCCTGATTGCCCTTGGCGGGGGCGTGACCGGCGACATTACCGGCTTCCTGGCCTCGCTGTACATGCGCGGCATCCCTTTTGTTCAGGTCCCGACCACCCTCCTGGCCCAGGTGGACAGCTCCGTGGGCGGCAAAACAGGGGTCGACATCCCGGAAGGCAAAAATCTGGTGGGGACCTTTCACCAGCCCCGGGCCGTGTACATCGACACCAATGTCCTCTGCACCCTTCCCCGGCAGGAAATACTGGGCGGGCTGGCCGAGGTTATCAAATACGGCGTGATCGCCGACGGAGAGTTTTTTGACTTCCTGGAACAGCAACGGGAACGGATCCTGAACCTTGACG
>JALHJD010000344.1:0-2216 GCA_022837185.1 Desulfobacteraceae bacterium | reverse complement strand
GCCCGGCATGATCGCCCGGTGCTGCGAGATCAAGGCCTGGGTTGTCCAGCAGGACGAGCGGGAAGGCGGCCTCAGGCGCATACTCAATTTCGGCCACACCATCGGCCATGCCATCGAGGCCGCCTCTGATTTCACCCTCATCCACGGTCTGGCGATCGCCATGGGCATGGCCGCCGCCGCCGACCTGGCGGTCCGGACCGGTCATCTGCGCCGGCACGAGGCAGCGCGGCTCCGGAAGGTGCTGAACGATTACGGCCTGCCCGCCGCCATCCCCCCGGAGCTTGACCGCGACCGGATCAAGGGCTATCTGCGGACCGACAAAAAAACCGTGGCCGGTCGGGTCTTTTTCGTCCTGCCCACCCGCATCGGCGAAGTGATCATCACCGACCAGGTTCCGGAAGCGGATGTTGAGGCGGTACTGGGGAGGCTGTAGCTTTTTAGGCTGTAGGCTGTTAGGAAGGGGAGGCTGAAGCTGTTTAGGCTTAGGCTGTTAGGAAGGGGAGGCTGTAGCTGTTTAGGCTGTAGGCTGTTAGGAAGGGGAAGCTGTAGCTGTTTAGGCTGTAGGCTGTTAGGAAGAATACTAAAAGACTATAGTCTAAACAGCTTAACCGCTATCAAACCGCTGGTTTCAGCCCATAGCCTGAAAGGGCTCAAGCCTAAAACCTAACAGCCTACAGTCTAAAAAGCTAAACCGCTGTGTATAAAAGCCCGGCTTGGCCGGCTGAAGCCGGGGAGGCTGTAGCTGTTTAGGCTGTAGGCTGTTAGGAAGGGGAGGCTGTAGCTGTTTAGACTGTAGGCTGTTAGGAAGAATACTAAAAGCCTACAGTCTAAACAGCTAAAAAGCTAATAACAATGCGTGATCATACAAAACTCAGGGCATTTGAACTGGCTGACGAGGTTGTTCTTCTGATCTATCAGATAACAAGAGAATTTCCCCAACAGGAAATGTATGGATTGACATCCCAAATGCGACGTGCAGCTGTTTCCGTTCCCTCTAATATTGTCGAAGGATGTGCACGTGAGCGCCAGACTGAATATTTACGTTTTCTTGAAATCGCCTTCGGCTCGCTGAGGGAACTGCATTACCAGTTTGACCTGGCTGAACGGTTAGGGTATTTTAAAGACGTTAACATTTCCTACTGTGAAGAAAGAATTTTAGAAACTGAAAAAGTGTTAGGAGCGTTACTCCGATCAATGCGTACTTGAAAGAGGAGACTGTAGCTTTTGGGGCGAAAGGCTATTAATTTCAGTTTTTTAGCTTTTTAGGCTATAGGCTGTGAGAAAAAAAATACTAACAGCCTACAGCCTAACAACCTACAGCCTAAACCCCTACAGCCTACAGCCTAACCAAGATGCCTATCTACGAATTTTTCTGTCCGGACTGCAACACGGTGTTCAACTTCTTTTCCCGGCGCGTCAATACCGACAAACAGCCCGACTGCCCGCGATGCGGCCGCAAACACATCAAGCGGATGATGTCCGCCTTTGCCACCATCGGCAAGGCGAAGGAGAACAGTGATGACGACTCCCTGGCCGGGTTTGACGAAGCCAAAATGGAAAAGGCCTTTGAGGGACTCCTGCGGGAAGCGGAAAACATCAACGAGGACGATCCTCGGCAGATGGCCGGGCTCATGCGCAAGTTTTCCGACAAGACCGGCATCTCCCTGGGGGGGAAGATGGAGGAAGCCCTCTCCCGCCTGGAGGCCGGCGAAGACCCGGACCAGGTCGAGCAGGACATGGGCGACCTGCTCGACGGGGACGAGGGGTTTTCCCTGGAGGACATGAAGCGAAAAGGACGGATCGGCCCGAAACCGCCGAACCGGGATGACAAGTTGTATGAGTTGTGATTGGAGTCGGCGGCATACCAGAAGTCAGAAACCAGAGGACAGAAGCCAGAAGGAAGTTTGCAGCTTCGCTGGTGGTTTGAAGAGCCGCTCGCCCGGCGTAGGTTGGGGTGAGTTAGCGAACCCCAACAATTTCAACCGGTTGCGTTGGGGTTCGCTGGCTCAGCCCAACCTACGTGACTGATGTTTGAAAAATTCGAAGAACCCAATCCAGCCGAAAGCTGAAAGCTTCAAAATCAAAACCTCGCACCTTGAACCTCGAACCTCATACCGTTCGCGTCAGCGAACTTGAAACACCCTTCTCCTGGGGGAGAAGGTGCCCGGAGGGCGGATGAGGGGAGAACCCGGCTATGCCGGGGAGCTGGCAGCATA
>JALHJD010000343.1 GCA_022837185.1 Desulfobacteraceae bacterium | reverse complement strand
TATTTGATGAACTTTCGAATGTTGTCAAAGATCCGCCGGCCTTCCCTGACGGCCTTGACGATGGTTGCAAAATTATCGTCCAGCAGGATCATGTCCGAGGCTTCCTTGGAGACATCCGTGCCGGTAATCCCCATCGCCACCCCGATATCGGCCCGTTTCAAAGCGGGGGCATCATTGACTCCATCGCCGGTCATCGCCACAAAATTCCCCTTGTCCTGCAGCGCCCTGACGATCTTGAGCTTCTGCTCGGGGGCTACCCGGGCGTAAACCCGTATATTCTCAACCCTGTTTTCGAACTCGTCCAGCGGAAGCTCCGCGAGTTCCCGGCCGGTCATGACAGCCTTGCCATCCCCGTGGATGATCCCCACTCGTCTGGCGATCACCTCGGCTGTCAGCGGGTGGTCCCCGGTGATCATCACCGGCCGGATGCCTGCCGACCGACACATGGCAACCGACTCCGCTGCCTCAGGTCGGGGCGGGTCCATCATGCCGACGATCCCGATCAAAACCAACCCTTCCTCCGCCTGTTCCGAGGTTAGCGGATCGGGAAGCTTCTCCCAGACCCGCATGGCTAATCCCAGTGTTCTCAGGCCATCGGCGGCGATCTGCTCGGCGATCCCGAGCACCTTCGAGCGGTCGATCTCTTCCTCACCTTGATCGATGCGGACCTTTTCGGAACGTCCGACTATCTCCTCGGCGGCTCCCTTGGTGAAGGAAATGATCCGGCCCTTTTCCCAGGAATGAAAGGTGGTCATGAGCTTTCGGTCCGAGTCAAAGGGGATCTCGGCCAGTCTGGGATGTCTTTCATCAAGTCCCTCCCGACGGTAGCCTTTCTCCCGGGCCAGCTCGAACAGGGCCGTTTCGGTCGGATCGCCGACAAGGCCGCCTGAGGCATCCACACGGGAATCATTGGAAAGAGCGAGAGATGTCAGAAACAGAGTGAAGGGGCCCCCGCCGGAGGGAATCGCCCCGGGGCTGTCCGCACCCGCCGCCGGCAGTTCTTCTGCCCGAAACAGACGGTCGTCCACATAGACCTCTTCCACGGTCATCCGGTTCAAGGTCAGGGTCCCGGTCTTGTCGGAGCAGATGTAGGTGACCGATCCCAGTGTTTCCACCACCGGCAGTTTTCGAATCAATGCGTGTTGTTTGACCAGCTTCGTGGCCCCCAGGGCCAGCGAGATGGTAATGACGGCAGGCAGAGCTTCCGGGATGGCAGCCACCGCCAGAGAGATGGCAGTGAGCAGCATCAGGAGCGGAGGTTCTCCCCGAAATAGCCCGGCTACAAAAACAATGATACAAATGGCCAGGACCGCGTAAGCAAGCTTCTGCCCGAAAGAAGTCAACCGCTTCTGAAGCGGCGTGCGGCCCTGGGACTGGTCCTGGAGCAGGGCAGCGATCCCTCCGAGCTCTGTGCTCATCCCGGTGGCTACTACCAGACCCCGCCCTCTGCCGTACGTAACCAGGGTGCCCTTATAGACCATGTTCTTCCGGTCGCTGATGGGCAGGTCTGCTGATTCCAGCGCCGCCGTATCCTTTTCCACCGGCGCGGACTCACCAGTCAAGGCCGCTTCGTCGATTCGAAGCTGGACCGATTCAATTAAGCGGATATCGGCCGGCACCACGTTGCCGGCCTCCAGGATAACCATATCTCCGGGAACGATTTGTTCCGCGCTGATAGATTCCGGACGGCCCTGACGAATAACGGTCGCCGACGGAGCCGCCAGCTTCTTAAGGGCGGCCATGGCCTTTTCGGCGCGGTACTCCTGAACAAACCCGAGCACGGCATTGAGCAGCACGATCACGGCGATGGCGATGGTATCCACAGGGTCACCTATCACACCTGCCACGACGGCGGCCCCGATCAACACCAGGATCATGAAATCCTTGAACTGATCAAAAAACATCATCCACAAGGATTTGCGTTTCTTCTCGATCAGTTCGTTGGGACCATAGTGTTCGAGGCGTCGACGAGCCTCTTCGGAAACAAGGCCCGTATCGGATGAGCGCAGTCTCTCCAAAACCCCGGCGGGATCAATCTGATGCCAGTTGACCGGAATGTCTCTCTTTTCACTCATCGCTTCGTCTCTCTCATTCCCTGAACGGCCAATGACTCCTCGGCCGATCCGCGGCCCTGACTGCATTCTTTTCCGTGTCATTATAGACCAACTTCGCCGCCCAAGTCGATGCCTGAGTCTGCCATCTTTAGTATGCGTGGACACGC
>JALHJD010000035.1 GCA_022837185.1 Desulfobacteraceae bacterium | reverse complement strand
CGAATACGGCGGGAAATTGATTGTGGAAATACTCCTCGTGGGTGCCTGTGTGTTTCTGTATGATATTATCAAGCCTGGGACCCTGGATGAATTCCAGGATGCGGACATTGTTGCCGGCGCTGTCGTTGACCCAGCGGCCGTGCATGAAATTGGGGTGGTCGGCGACCAGGTCGAGGATGCGGGCTTCCTTGCGGGGACTGCGGAAGCATTTGACCGACACGCCGGCGATCTTGGTATCAAACTGCTCGTGAAAGACCAGTTTGATGATCTTGGTCGACCCGTCTTCAAGGTCAACGGCCCGCCGCACCCAGAACTTGGGTTCATCGTCGAGGCCGAACCGTCCCTCTTTTTCGTACCGTTTGACCCAGTACAGCGTGTCGCCGAGAACCAGAACGTCATCATATTCCACCCGAAAGAAATCGCTGGTGTCGGTAATCACCTTGAAATTCTCGGGCACTCCATCAATGCCGACCCGGCGGGCCAGTAGTGCCTTGACTTCTTCCTTGGATATGGTCGTCTCGTTCACGGCTTTCCTTTATGTATATTGTATAACGGGGATCCGGGAAGTAAAAAATATTTTTTCCAAAAAACGAAAGGCCCGGCCGGCGGCGGAAAGGCGGACGGATGCTGACCATGTGCCGCCGGAGCGGGGCGGAGCTAAAAAAGACTGAACCTGACGTTCCAGCCGTTTTTGAGAATTGTATTCATGACCGGGGATTTGATCTCGTTGGGACTGAAGGTGTACTCGTCCGGAACACCATCCTCGTAATTTTCCATGCCCCATTGTTCGCCGGTCTGAACCTTGAAAAACGGTCTGCTCCAGGACAGCCAGCCCGTCTTGACCGAAACAGGGCTCAGATCCCAGTTGATTGATCTGTACCTGTCGGTCATGATGACTGTTTTCGTGCTGTTGTCAAATCGCAGCCACAATTCATAGAGCCGCCGCATTCCGCTTTTTTCCAGCCTTTCACACCAGTGCGGTTCATGGCAGCGCCAGGTGCAGACCAGCTTTTTTCCCTGGACGCGGACCGTGACCGGAGCGTCGATATCGTTCACCTTCAGCAGAACGGCCTGCAGCAGGTCCAAAACTGCCGGTTCTCCGCTTCCCCGGAAAAACCAGACACTCTTGATGATGGCGGCCAGGGCCGGAATAAGAAAAACAGCGGCCAGAACCCCCCAGATGATCAGGGCAATGACATACTGTTTCGCTTCCAGGCCGGTCCTGACGGCAAGGACAGGCAGCAGGGCAAGCCAATACACTCCCAGCAGGGACAGAATGCCCAGGAACGTGTAAAGGTATCGCTTGAACATTGTCTGTTATCTTCTCAATTTACTGGGTTTTATTTTAGCATATCGTGGAACAGCAGCCTGCCGGAGCCGCTGTCCATGGTTGCCGATGCCCCTATGAGGAGGGGGTAATTGGGATGACGGTGCCCCACGGGAAAATTGCCCCAGACAGGATAGCCGAATTCATCGGTTATTTCCAGGACCCGATGCCAGATCCGTTCCTCGAGGCGAAGACGTTCAACCGCATCAAGGCCATGGTCAAATGATCCCAGGATAATTCCCGCCAGGTTGTCGAGTTTGCCGCCGTAATACAACTGGGTGAGCATTCTGTCGATTTTGTACATCTGCTCTCCGGTGTCTTCCAGCACCAGCAGGGCGTTGGCAAAGGATATTTCCCAGGGGGTGCCGAGGAGGTGAATAAGGGTCGTCAGGTTGCCGCCCTTCAGGGTGCCGCTTGCCTTGCCGGCGCGCAGAATCTCGATCCGCCCCCGGAGATTGTATTCGGCCAATCCGCCGGAGAGCAGGGCGGCCAGAGCCCGGATCGAGTCAGGATCGCCATCGGCGAGAGAGGATACGACCGGGCCGTGCACGGCGACCAGACCTCCCTGTTCGCTGACCAGGTTGAGCAGCGCCGTCACGTCACTGAAACCGATCAGAATTTTCGGTCGATGACGGACAAGGTCAAGGCGGATATCCTTCAGTATTCTCAGACAGCCGTATCCCCCCCGCACGGCCATGAGGGCGTCGGTTTCTTCGTCGGCCCACAGGGCGTGGAACTCATCGATCCTTGTCCGGTCGTCAGCGGCAAGGTAGTCCTGCGCCGGGGCGGAAAGATTGAGCTGCTTGGTCCTGAATCCGAGTTCGTGGAGCAGGTGGACGCCGGCATGGACTTTTTCCCGGTCGCGGACCGGCCCGGCCGGGGAAAAGAGGCCGATGCACCCGCCTTTTTTCAGGCGGCCGGGAATGAGAGGCCCCTTACCGTGCATGACCGGAGTTCAAGGCGTAAATGATCTGCAGCCCCCTGAGGGTCAGATGGGGTTCGATAATTTGCAGATGGCGGCTATAGGGGGCGATGAGGTGCGCCATGCCGCCGGTGCCGATGATATTGACCGGGGAATTGGAGGCGGCGAGCTCGGCGGACAGCCGGTCAACCAGGCGGTCGACCAGCCCGCCGAAACCGACCAGCAGGCCGGAGCGGATTGCATCCACCGAGGTCCTGCCGATGACGGAGCGGGGCGGCTTGTCTATGTCCACCCGCGGCAGTTTTGCCGTCCTCGCCGCCAGGGCGTCCAGGGAAATGCCCAGGCCGGGAACAATGGCGCCGCCGAGATATTCCCTGCTGCCGTTGATGCAGTCGAACGTTATGGCGGTGCCGAAATCGATGACGATGACCGGAGACCGGAAACGGTGCCAGGCCGCAACTGAATTGACAATGCGATCGGCGCCGACCTCTGCCGGGTTCTCGGCGGCAATGGCGATATCGGTCCTGGTGGTGTGGTCGACCGAAAGCGGTCCACCGGTGAGTTGTCCGCCCAGGTATCGGGCGGCATAGGACATCCATGCCGTTTCGAGGGTGGGGACGACGCTTGAGACGATGAAGCCGGTGATTTCCTCCGGCCGGATATGCTGCATCTCAAGCAGGGTGTGATAGCGGATGGCGAGTTCATCCCCCGTTCTGTCCCGGTCCGATTGCAGCCGCCACTCGGCAACCAGCTCGTCGCCGGAAAAGATGCCGCTCACCGTATGGGAATTGCCGACATCGACCGCCAGGAGCATGGCCTCCCCCGTTTCTGATTCCATTGATTTGTTTCCATCGATTGGATACTATTCCATAATTGAGAAAAATTCCACAGAGATGGATTCCCGGAGGGGAAAAAGAAGAGGTGGAACCCCATGACCAGCTATATCCAGGTTGTGACAACGGTTGACAGTCAGGAGGCGGCGGAAAAGATCGCCGCAACGGTTCTGGAAGGGCGGCTGGCCGCCTGCGTGCAGATCAGTCCGTGCACCAGCATGTATCACTGGCGGGGCGAAGTTGAAACCGCCGCGGAATTCCTCTGCGTCATGAAAAGCAGGAGCGATCTCCTGGACGCCCTTGAAGAGGCCGTTGCCGCCGCCCACCCCTATGAGGTGCCGGAGATCATCGCCACAGAGGCGCTGCGCTGCGGCAGGGCCTATGAAGGCTGGCTCAGCAGCGAACTTCGCCCGCCCCGGCAGGAATAGGATGGTTGTATGACCGGTTCCGGGAGGCCCAGGGGGTATCGGAGCAGAAAGGGCAGGGAGCATCGCTGCCACTGCTGTCAACGCCGGCTGCCTTTCTGCTGGAGTTGTCCCTGCGGGTTTCAGATCTGTCCGGATTGTTTTGCCGAAAACAAGTGGGGCATCAGCAACGGTCCGACCTGGATATGCCCCGATTGTGAACGGGTTCACCTCATGGAGTGAAACCGCCCCAGGGCCGGGCAAAGCTATTCGTTCTGGGCCAGGGTGCGGATGATATCCGACTTGCCGATCACTCCGACCATCCTGCCTTTTTCCATGACCGGCAGGGTGTGCCGGTTCTTCTCCGCCATGATGGTGGCAATTTCTTCCAGGGGCGCGTCGTATTCAACGCTCACCACCTCCCTGGAACAGACGTCGCCGACCGTGGACGCCGCCATCTTCTTGAGGTCTTTTTCCAGGCGGTCCGGATTCTCGAGAAAAACAAACGAGTCAAAAAACGCCATGACCGTCGGGATGTGCACTTTCTTGGCCTGGTCGATCAGGTCGCTTTCCGTCACCACCCCGACAAGATTGCCCTGATCGTCGACGACCGGTGCGCCGCTTATCCTGTTGTCGGCAAATATTCTGGCCAGTTCGCGGACGGACAGGTTTTCGTTGGCGGTGATGACTTCACGGGTCATGATATCCTGGGCTGTGGTCATGGGTTGCTCCTCATGCTGGGTTGTGGTGAATCAACTGGTGCCGTCCTGATCATTTCAGGAAGGATGGCGGCCACTTCGGATGCCGTATAACCGTACGGAATTTTCTGTGCCAGCCGGTCCGCGGCCAGGCCGTGCAGGTACACCCCCAGGCGGGCCGCGGTGGCCGCCGGATACCCCTGGGCCAGCAGTCCGCCGAGCAGGCCGGCCAGGACATCTCCCATGCCTCCCGCGGCCATGCCTGGGTTGCCCGTGGTGTTGACGGCCCATGACCGGTCCGGGTCGCAGATCAGGGTTCCCGCTCCCTTGAGGATCAGGGTGATTTTTCCTGCCGCGCCGTTGACCGCCGCGCTGAACCCGACCGTTGCCGCAACCCTGTCCTGCTGTATTTCCCCGGCTTTTTTTCCCGTCAGCCTCGCCATCTCGCCGGGATGAGGGGTCAGCAGCCTTTCGGCGGCCGGATTGGCCAGTGAGTCCGGGTCAAGGGCAAGGACATTGAGGGCATCGGCGTCGACCACCATCGGCACTTCCACCTCGCGGTACAGCCGCTGCACCAGCTGCCGCGTCTGGGGCGCGGTGCCGAGCCCGGGCCCGACGACCACCGCGTTTTTGCCTCGCAGCCGGTCCCGGACCAGGTCCAGGTCGGCAAAGGAAAGGCAGGAAACCGAGTTGGGCAGAGGAACGGTCATCGCCTCGAACAGGCTTGACTCGAAAACGGTGTTGAGGTCGGCGGGCACGCAGAGGGTGACCAGGCCGGCGCCGATCCGCAGGGCGCCGAGCGACGAGAGAATGGCCGCGCCGGTCTTGCCGGTTGAGCCGGCCAGGATCAGCAGGTGCCCGTAGTCTCCCTTGTGGCTTGCCGTCCCCCTGCTGCTGAGATGCTCGAGAATTGAGGCATCCAGGGCTGCACCGGCGAGACCGGCCTGATCCACCGCCTGCCGGGGAATGCCGATGTCGACCACGTGGAGCCGGCCCGACGGGCCCCCGCCATGCATGAACTGGCCCGGTTTGGCAAGGCCGTAGGTAACGGTGACATCGGCCCTGACGCAGCCGCCCAGGGGCATGCCGGTATCGGCGTCGAGCCCGGAGGGAATATCCACCGCGGTGACGGGGCGGTTCATTTGGCCGCGGAGCCTGTTGATCAGGTTGACGGCCGACAGGAAAAGGCCGGCCAGGGGTCGCTGCAGACCGGTTCCGAACAGGGCGTCGACCAGGGTGAGAACAGGATGGATGGTGTTGAGCCGGAGAATCTCCGCCGCGGCGTCATTCAGGTTTTCCTCGTTCGCGGCGATCCGGCGGGGCAGGTCGAGCCGCCTGACGATCTCCCGGTTGACCGCGGCATCTCCCTTGAGTGCGGAGGGTTCAACGAGGTAGACGACAAAGGGCAGTCCTCCCAGTTCGTGCAGGCGCCGGGCGATCACCAGACCGTCGCCGCCGTTGTTGCCCGGCCCGACGAACACGGGGACAAGCCTCCCCTCCACCGTCCCGAATTCCCGGATCATGCAGTCAACCGTACCCCGACCGGCATTTTCCATGAGGACAATGCCCGGGATCCCGAACCGCTCGATGGCGGTCCGGTCAAGCTCCAGCATTTCCGCGGCCGTGGCCAGCTTCATCCATGCCTCCTTTTCCCGGGAGGAACGGCCCACCGGACCGCCCTGTTCCGGGGCTTCGATAAACAACAAATCAATCTCTGACAAAGTATACATTTTTTCACCAGCCGGAGCAAATCAATAGCAGGGGAGAGGCAGGCCCCGCGGCAACCGGGGCATGGGGCCGCTTTCATGTCCTTTGCGTAATCGGCCAAATTGGTCTACAATAATAAAAACGCCTTCCGGAACGGATTACGGTCCGGGATCAGGAAGGGCGCACCGACAGACCAGCAATCCCAAGGGAGAACGCCATGGGGCCGAAAAATAAACCGTCCACACCGGATATCCTCTTCCTCCTGCTTGTGCTCCTCGCGGCTGTTCCCGTGTTCCTCGCGGCGGGATGCGCCCCCAAAACGGAGCATACCCCTTCCCTGACGATCCTTCCGGAACCCCAGCATCCGGCCGATATACGGAGCGGAGAGCTCCAGCCCGGGCTGGCAGTGTATTATGTCTATGACTTCTACAGGACGACCAGCCAGATGCTGAAAAGCGAAGAGCTGATCAGGAAGATGGGAAAGCCCGGCCCGCCGCTTCCCCTGCTCAATCATCGCTTCGGCGGGGGCAAGGTATTTGACAGCGGCGAGGAAAAGGGCGTCGGGGCACACATGTACGGTTTTCTTCATTTCGCCGAACCGGGGGACTACATGTTTCAGGCCTATTCCAACGACGGGTTCGAGCTGTATATCAACGGCCATCTGCTCGTCAGTGATCCGTCGGTGCACAAGGGCAGAATGTCCGCTCCCGGCCGGATAACCGTTGCCCGGGGCGGATGGTTTCCGGTGGAGATCAGATATTTTCAGCGCAAGGGCACCGCCGCGCTGGAACTGTACTGGCAGCCCCCCGGCGCCGCCGGTCCGGCGATCGTCCCGGCGGAAGTGTACGCCCATCTGCCCTGAGGCCGCTCCAGCCACACCGCGAATCAACCGTCATGGCGGCCGAATACCATTTTCATGGAGATCTGCAGACCCTGCTTCGCCGCCGCTGGCGCGACGTCCGTCCCGTCCGGCAGGAGGTGACCCGCTCCGCCTCCATCAAGGACGTGATCGAATCGTTCGGCCTGCCCCATACCGAGGTCAACAGAATAGAATGCAACGCCAGGGAGGTCGATTTTTCCCGGGCCGTCGAGGACAGGGACAGGTTTGACATATTCCCGGTCCCCGTGCCCTGGGACGTGGCCAGGCCGACCCTGCTCAGACCCCGTCCATTGCAGACCATACGGTTCATCGTCGACAATAATGTCGGGCGGCTGGCGCGGTACCTGCGTATGGCCGGTTTTGACACTCTGTATGATTACCGCTGGACCGACGGGGAGATCATCGCCTTGCTTGAGGTGGAAAACCGCATCCTGCTGACCCGCGATCTGGACCTGCTGAAAAGGAAAAGGGTGGAGTTCGGGCGCTATATCAGGTCCGGCCGGCCGGCCGCCCAGGTGAGGGAGGTTCTGAACCTGTTCGGCGCCGCGGGACTCGAGCCGTTCAGCCGCTGCCTGGAGTGCAACTTCCCCCTTCGGTCCGTGGAAAAAGAAGATGTTCTCCACCGCCTGGAGCCGTTGACCAGAAAATATTACAATTCCTTCAGCATCTGCCCCCGGTGCGACAGGATTTACTGGCCGGGCAGCCACGTTGACAGAATGCGGCGCAGCTTTCCCGAAATTTTTTCCGCCTCATCAGCGGGCTGAATCCTGTCCCGCCCTCTCCACGATCCATGCCCGCGGCATGCCCTTCCCGGGCGGAAAGGGACCGGTGAAAGGAAATCCCGGGCTCAGTCCCTGCGGCAGAGTTTGCATGGCTTGAAGCCCGCCTCCTCCGCCACCTTGGCGTTTTTGAACTGAAGCGTGCACTGCGGGCAGTCATATAACTCGCACCCCGGCACATGGTATACCAGGTCCATGGTGCTGGCGTGGACCTGGGTATCCTCCGGGGGCGCCACCTCGCGGTAATCATAGCGGCCGGGCCGCCATTGCAGGGACAGCGTCACCAGGTGCCTGATCCACCGTATAACCGGCAGCAGATACCTGTCAGACATATCCAGCATCCAGTTGTGAATCCTGTCGGAAATGATCGGTTTTTCCCGTTCAACCCGGCGAAAGACAATGAACGTCAGGGCCAGGAAAACGAGGTTGGGCAGCCACAGGCCGATGACCACCGGTACCATTAAATCCTCGGCCAGCACCCTGCCGAACGTTGTCAGGATATAATAGAAAATGAAAAAAAACAGGCCGAGGGGGATGCCTGATGCCTGTCTGCCGGGTCCGGACTGCAGTCCCAGGGGCAAGCCGAGCAGGCTCAGGATCAGGCAGCCCACCGGCAAGGCAAGACGGTGGTGATATTCGGTGAGAAAGACGATGCCCCGGCGTTCATCGCGGCCGTATTTGTCGGCGGCGTCCAGCAGTTGCCGCTGGGTCATGGAGCTTCTGTCCAGCAGGGTGAGATGATCGCCGTTGACCTCGGTCGGCGGCTGCAGGGGGATCTGGATCTGGTAGCGCTGAAAGCGGATCACCTGGCTTTCCGGCACTTCGGAATGATGAAGGGTGCCGTCATTGAGGGTGATCGTCACCATCATCTTCTCGATTTCCGCGTCCAGGTATCCTCCTTCCGCCATGATGATGACGGGCTGCTGCCGGTTCCGCATATCCGACACGTACACGCCCTGCCAGTGATCATCCGCCCCGACCTGGTCGACATAGACCACCATGTCGCCGAGGGCTTCGGTGAAGGTCCTTTCCTGGAGGCCCTTGCTGATCTTCTCCTTGGCAAGCTGGAACATCAGCTGCTTCATGGCCAGTTCCCCGGCCGGCACGAGCTTGACCGAGAAGAAACCCGTCAGGAGGGAGATGGACGCCGCGATGAGGAAAACAGGGGGCAGGATCTGCCTCAGGCTGATTCCGCTTGATTTGAGGACCAGCATCTCCCGGTCATTGGTCAGCCGCGTGAAACCGACGATGACCCCGGTCATGCACGCCATGGGAATGACGTACAGCAGCATATGGGGAAAAATGTAGCACGCCAGCCTGATGAAATCCGCCAGACCTATCTTGAGGTCCAGGACGACATCCAGCATGGGGAGGAGGGTGACAAGGAAAAAGACGCTGTACAGGATCAGAAAGCTTGCAAAGAACGGGGCAAGCATCTCCGTGGCAATATAACTGTAGAGGAGCAGGGAAAGGCGCTTGAGTGTGAACATGTGGGTGAACAGTTATTTTGCCTGCAATATCCTGATTATGTAGGCTGCTCTGTACGCCTGCCGCCGGGATAAGTGACGGCTTCGGCTGCCGGCCATGCCGCTGCTCGTCTGCAATGTTCGCCGGTGCGCGACTTTTCAGGCCGGAACGGCACTATGACCAGACCATTCACGTTTTACAGCTGTCCGAGGATGTCCTGGATGTTGACGTCTATCCAGTGCTGGTCCCACCATTCAACGGGCGTGACAAAGAGGCCGTGGATCAGCATGCTGAAATGGAGATGATCGCCGCCGGCCATGCCTGTCATCCCTGAATAGGCGATCACCGCGTCCTGGTCAACAATTTCGCCGAGACCGGCCTCGATCCGGCTCAGATGCGAATAAAGGCTGAACACTCCCTGACCATGGTCAAGGATAACGGTATTGCCGTAAATGCCCAGATACTCCGCAAAGACAACCTTGCCCCGGTTGGCGGCCCTGATTTCGGCGTTGGTGGTCGAGGCGATGTCGATGCCGAGATGGACCTGCCGGTCAATCTCCTTGCCGGCGTGGTAGTAGGTGCGCTGTTCGGCGTATCCGGCCATGTTCTGGCCGGCCATCCTCAGAAAGCGATCCTTCCAGAGCCTGTCGGATTCGGGCCTGGAACAGATGTCGGCGATGGTTTCGGCGTTCATGCGCCGCACTTCGTTATTGACATAGAGATATTTGTCCAACGGGGAACCGGTCATTTCAGGATAATGGAGTTCAAATTCGGGGATCTTGGCGTTGAGAAATCCGTCGCTGACATTGATGCTGTCGGATTTGCCCGGGACGTTTTTGAATATCATGGAAAAAGCAGCCTGCCCTTCATTGCCGGCCTGGTCCGTGGCGATGACTCTGCTCTCCTCAATTTTCCCGCTGTCCCAGGCCAGGGCTATGTAGGCGATGTAGCGGTTCTCCCGCTCGGGAACCGGGTACCCCTTGAAGAGGCGACCGTTGACGACGGCGCCATGCACCGCGGCCGGCTCCGACAGGTCATAGACGACAATACCGCCCCCTCCGGGCCGGATATAGCGCTGGGCATGATGCAGGGCGATCCGGGGCGCCGTGGTGTCGATCTGCACCGGCAGCCTGGTGACGGTCTCGTTGCCCTTGAACACGTTGTTCAGCGAAAAATCGCGCGCGACAATCACAAGTTCGGCGCCGCCGTCCTTGAATTTGGCCTTAACGGTGTCATAGGAAACGGCGGCATCCGTCCGGGCAGGCCCGGCACCGTAAAACCATTGGCTACGGTCGAAGGACTGACGATGCAGTTCCTGTTCCGTTCCGTCCTGCGTGAGAACGACGACCAGGGAACGGAGGCCGCTTTTTCCGTCCGAGGCCGACAGGTTGAATTCTCCGCTCCGGACAAGGTATTCCAGGCCGTCCTGAACGGTGACAACCGGTTTTTCCCTTTCAAACAGCACCAGGCCGGCGATGGCGGCAGCCCCCACCGCGAGGAAAAGGACGAGAAAGAGCAGCTTGCGGCCGATGTGCGACGCCTTGCCGGACGGCCGGTTCGATCTGAGTCTGTTTTCGGAAGCCATGAGTCTCCAGCATTATGGGTTCAATGAGAGTGAGGAAGCTGAGCGGTTCAGTTTCCCCAGGATATTTCATAGCGGTTGATATGGGTATCCCCGTCGGGGATGATGGTAAACTGTTTGCCTGTCTGCCTCTGCAGGAGCTCCACATGTTGGGCTTCTTCCTCCAGCAGCATGTTGGCGACCTGCGGGTGCACCTTGATGCACACCTTGTTGCCCGGGGTACGGGACGCATCCCTGGTGATCTTCCGGAAAATCTCGTAACAGATGGTCCGCCGGGACTTGACGAAACCTTCACCCTCGCAGTACATGCAGGGCTCGCACATCATCTGTGAAAGGTTTTCCAGCGATCTTTTCCTGGTCATCTGGACCAGCCCGAACTCGGAGATCTTGAGAATATTGATCCTGTTCTTGTCTTTTTTGATGGCGTCCTGAAAGGCCAGGAACAACTCCTCGCGGTGCTGCTCGTTGTCCATGTCGATGAAATCGACGATGATGATGCCGCCGATATTGCGCAGGCGAAGCTGGTAGGCGATTTCCTTGACCGCCTCCATATTGGTCTTGAAAATGGTTTCAGCCTGGTCCTTCTTACCGACGTATCTGCCGGTATTGACGTCGATGACCGTCAGGGCCTCCGTTGTTTCGATGATGATATAGCCCCCGGAACGGAGCCATACTTTTTTGTCCAGGGCGCGGTTGATGTCAACCTCGATGCCGTAGGCTTCGAACAGCGGGGTGTCCCGGTCATAATGGACGATCCGGTCCTGCAGCTCCGGGGCGAATATCCGGACAAAGGACTGCAGGCGCTCGTAAACGGGTTTGGCGTCAACGATCACCTGTTTGACATCCTCGGAAAACAGGTCGCGCACCGACCTGAGGATCATGTCAATGTCCTTGTAAACGAGGCTGGGCGCCGAAACCTTGCCGCAGCGGGATTTGATGTCGTCCCAGAGGAGGAGGAGGAACTCCATGTCCGCCTCCAGTTCGGCTTCGCTGGCATGATCGGCAACGGTACGGACGATAAAGCCCGTGCCGGGGGGCCGCAGCGCCTCAATCTTTTCGCGGAGCTTCTGCCGGACATCCTCGTCTTCGATTTTTCTCGATATGCCGATATGATCGGTCAGGGGCATGAAAACAAGATTACGGCAGGGGAGGGTGATATGACAGGTCAGGCGGGCGCCCTTGGTGCCGATGGGTTCCTTGGAAATCTGCACCAGGACGTTCTGGCCCTCCTTGAGCAGATCGCCTATGCCCGGTTGCGCCTGGGAGGAATTGGGCAGGATTTCCTGACCGGAAATGATCCGGTTGAACGGCTGGTCCTGACGGGCGAGCCGTTTTTCAAACTCGCAGGGGGAGAGCAGCACATCGTCCACGTAAAGAAAGCCGGCCCGTTCGAGTCCAATATCGACGAACGCCGCCTGCATGCCCGGCAATACCCGGACGACCCTGCCGCAGTAGATATTGCCGACCAGTCCCTGCTCGGCCGGCCGCTCAAGGTAAAATTCAAGCAGGTTGCCGCTGTCCACCAGGGCTACCCGGTTTTCATACGGAGTTGCGTTAATGAGAATGTCTGTGTACATGGAAAATGCAATGGATCAATGGTGATAAACCTCGCAAGGGAAAAGCGGGATACGCGCGCCGCTTACGCTCATGCAGGCGGCAACCGCGGCAACCTGCCGGGCGGGCCGGACCGTATTAAAAAAACTGAATTTTTCACTATAGCAGAAAGACAGCATTCTGCCACAATAAAGAGCCCCGGCGCCTGGCGGGGGCGCAAAAGAAACACGCCCGCCGCCCGGGGACGATTCCGGCCGCTCCGGCAGATGGCCGGTGCGGGGACGTCAAACAACAGCTCAACATGCGACAGGATTTGATTTCAGTCATCATTCCCACCCACAATCGCGGCCCCTTTCTCCAACAGGCCGTCAGGTCGGTTTGCAGCCAGACGCTGTCCCCGGCGGAATTGATCGTGGTTGACGACGGCTCAACGGACGACACCCGGCGTCTGGTTGCCGCCCTTGCCCGGGAGGCCCCCTTTCCCGTTTTCTATATGTACCAGGACAACAGGGGAGCGGCCGCCGCCAGGAACATGGGCATCCGGGCCGCCCGGGGCGGCCTGATCTGCTTCCTTGATTCGGACGACCGGTTTGTCCCGGAAAAACTTGCCCGGCAGGCCGAGCGGATGCGCGGGTCGTCCCGGCGCATTTCCCACACCGGGGAAATCTGGTACCGGCGGGGAGTCCGGCTCAACCAGAAAAGGAAGCACCGCCCGCCCCACGGCGATATTTTTCATGCCAGCCTCAGGATGTGCATGGTCGGCATGTCAACGGTGATGATCAGGCGGGAAATCTTCGATCTCCATGGCTGCTTTGATGAAACGCTACCCTGCTGCGAGGATTATGACTACTGGCTGCGGGTCGGCGCGGCGGAGCGCTTCCTGCTCGTTGACGAGCCCCTGACCGTCAAGAACGGAGGCCGGCCCGACCAGTTGTCCGTCATGCATCGCCAGGGGATGGATAAATACCGGATTCGGGCGCTGGTCAAGCTGCTTGCCCGCACGCCTCTTTCTCCGGCCCAACGGGCGGCGGCCTTGGCCGAGCTTGAACGAAAATGTACGATTTACGGACGGGGCTGCATCAAACACGGCCGGCCGGCCGAAGGCCGGCGATACCTGGACATGGCGGCGATGTTGACAAAGGGTGATGATCAGTCGCGATAGAATTTATGAACGCCGTACTGGGCCACGTAAACCAGGTCATCCGACCACTCCGGCTGGAGGTCCTGGCGGTGATAAAAGGTGGCCCCGCCGGTGAAGTCTTCGGAGGTCAGGGCGTACATGGCGGATTGCAGGCATTCCATGAACGCGTCGGCCTCGGTGGGAACATAATTTTTTTTCTGGAAAATCCAGCTGAACTGGTAGGGTTCGCGGACAACCTCTTCAATATTCCAGTTGTTTTGTATGGCCCGGTTGAGGGTCACATGGGCAACCGCCAGTTGTCCGATGGGGGGCTCGCTGCGCGCCTCATGATAAATATTGAGGGTCAGCCAGAATAATCCTTCAAGAAATCCCATGTTGCACTCTGTTGTTTTGCCGGGAGGTGGCCTGTTGTTTCCCGGGGGTTCTTTGGCTCCTTGCGCGATGGTCCGGCAAGCCGGTTGGGTTTCGATGACAAGCAGCAGTGTTTTCTGCCTGCCGGACTGGCCGGCTGTATTTTTTGAATTTAGTTACGACCAAGAAAAAAATCAACCTCTCCTTCTCCGGGGAAAAACCGGGCTGCAGGGAAAATCAGGGAAAAAGGATGGACAACCGGTTCATATCATTTCATTATTAAACGACTGGAAGAGGATGAAAAAACGCAGTTTTATACTTGAAAATATTTTCATATCCGATATTGTAACTCTTCTTGGCACTTTTTTTGAGCCTTTGACATATTGTACACGCCATCCTGACATTTTGTACATGTACTTATCGGCATATTCTGTTTATGCCGACCTGATATCCATTGTTTTCAGCGAATTGAGAAAGGAGTGAGAATGGGGGCAAAAATCATAAGCGGAACCGAGACCGCCAAAGCGATACGGGAGGAACTCAAGCTGGAGATTGACGAACTCCGCGCGAAACATAATGTAGTGCCCGGCCTGGTGACTATCCTGGTCGGCGATGATCCCGCCTCGCAATCCTATGTGGCGGCAAAGAACAAGACCGCGCATGCCCTCGGCATCCATTCCGAGCAGGTCACGCTGCCGGCCGGGACGAGCGAAGAGGAGCTGCTCGAGCTGGTCGGGAAATTCAATGACGATCCGAAAATTCACGGGATACTCATTCAGCTGCCCCTGCCCAGGCATATCAACGAGGCCAAGGTCCTGTACGCCATCGATCCCGACAAGGATGTGGACGGTTTTCATCCGGTCAACGTCGGCAAGATGATGCTCGGCGAGCAGTGTTTTCTGCCCTGCACTCCCCACGGGGTCCTGGAGCTGCTCATGCGGGCCGGGGTGGAGACGAGCGGGGCCGAGGTCGTGGTCATCGGCCGCTCCAACATCGTCGGCAAACCCGTGGCCAACCTCATGCTGCAGAAGCGCCCCGGCGGCAACGCCACGGTTACCCTCTGCCACACCCGGACAAAAGATATGGACTTTCACACCAAGCGTGCTGATATTCTTATAGTGGCCGCCGGAGTCGCGAACATGATCAAGGGCGACCAGGTCAAGGAAGGCGTGGTGGTGATCGATGTCGGCGTCAACCGGATCGGCACGACCGAGAGCGGCAAGGCCAAACTCGCCGGCGACGTCGAATTTGACTCGGTCAGGGACAAGGCGGCGGCCATTACACCGGTCCCCGGAGGAGTGGGGCCGATGACCATCACCATGCTCATGAAGAACACCGTCCAGTCGGCCAGGCAGCATGCCGGGCTGGTTTAACCAGGCAAGCGAATCAACAATCGGACCACCCGGCGCATGTGCCGGGTTCCGTTTCCGATCACAGTTCAGGAGACGTTATTATGGCGAAGTCAACCGGATGCGACAAGTGCAATGAAATAACCGGCGCATCAACCATCGACCTGCTCAACCAGGACCTGGCCAAACAGGTCCGCACGGCCTATGACCGGCTGGAAGACCGCGGCATGTCCGCCTGCCTTTTCGGCTCCGGCGGCACCTGCTGCAGGATCTGCAACATGGGCCCCTGCCAGATCATCGACGGCGTGGACACCATGCTGGGGATCTGCGGGGCCACGGCCGATACGGTTACGGCGAGGAATTTTGCCCGCATCATCGCCGCCGGCACCGCCTCCCATACCGACCATGCCAGGGAAATGGTGCGCGGCCTGATCGCCACCGCCAAGGGTGAAACCCCGCACGAGATCAAGGACGTGGAAAAACTCCACCGGATGGCGGAGCTCTTCGGCATTGCCACCGAAGGGCGCGGCAAGAACGAAATCGCCCTGGAGCTCGGGGAAAAGGCCCTGGCCGAGTTCGGGCAGCAGGACGGAACCCTCACCATGCTCAAGCGCGCGCCGCGCAAGCAGCAGGAGATCTGGAAGAAACTGGGAGTCGAGCCCCGCGGCATCGACCGCGAGGTTGTGGAAATGATGCACCGCACCCACATGGGGGTTGACCAGGACTATAAGAACATCATGCTGCAGGGGTCCAGGTGCGCCCTGGCGGACGGCTGGGGCGCGTCCATGCTGTCCACCGAACTGACCGACATCATGTTCGGCACCCCGGTCCCCAGGCGGGCCATTGTCGACCTCGGCTGCCTGAAGGAGGACCAGGTCAACATCACCGTCCACGGGCACGAACCGCTTCTGGCCGAATCCCTCTGCATGGCGGCGGAGGATGAAGACATGCTGGAACTGGCCAGAAAGGCCGGGGCCAAGGGGATCAACCTGGCGGGAGTCTGCTGCACGGGCAACGAGATCCTGATGCGGCGCGGCATCCCGGTGGCCGGCTCCTTCATCCAGCAGGAGATGGTCCTGGCCACCGGCGCCGTCGAGGCCATGGTCGTCGACGTCCAGTGCGTCATGCAGTCCGTCGCCCAGGTGGTCAAGGAAATGCACACCGACATCAT
>JALHJD010000342.1 GCA_022837185.1 Desulfobacteraceae bacterium | reverse complement strand
CGGCGGGCGGATGCTTATTCCGCCGCCCGGATGGGAGGGAGCGGTTACGGCGGGTTTGCGTGAAAGATTTCCCGCAACAGGGAGGTCCCGGGGGCAGACAGGGGAAATCCTGAATCAGCGCAGCGGGGGATTGAAATAGCCGAAGCGGAGACGGGGGAAACGGGTCTTCAGGCTGTCAAGCCAGGGACGTATACCGAGGGGTTTTCCCGACGGTCGGTGGTGGACAACCCGCATGTACCACTCGGGATCCATGTTGAGATTGCGCAGCTGAATGTGGTCGGGCCCGCAGGTTTCGATCAGTTCGCAGAGCGCGTTGTACTCGTCCGGGTCGTCGGTGAAGCCGGGCAGGATGAAATAGTTCAGCGACACGTGCCGGCCGGCTTTTTTCATCAGAATGATCGATCGTCTGACATCGAGCAGGGAAAAACCCCGGGGCCGGTAATAGAGTTCGTGCAATGCGGGACGGGCGCTGTTCAGGGAAACGCGGATGGAATCGAGTCCGGCGTCAATCAGCCGCTCAACGGCCGCGGGAAGGCCGGCGTTGGAGTTCAGGTTGATGGTTCCCCTGGAAGTGCGCCCGCGCATGAGGCGGATGGCTTTCTCCAGGGTCGGAGCCTGCAGCAGGGGTTCTCCCTCACAGCCCTGGCCGAAGCTGACAATGGCTCTTTTGGCGGCGGTCAGGTGAGGAACGGCGATTTCGACGATTTCCCGCGGGGAAGGGACGAAGTTGATGCGTTCCTGGGCTGCGGGACAGCAGCCGGACGGCTGCAGGGATATGCATCCGGCGCAGGAGGCATTGCAGACCGGCGAAGTGGGCAGGGGGGCTTCCCATCTGCCCAAAAAGAAATTACGCGCTGCCGGACAGCCGTAGCTGAGGCAGCATCTGCCAAGGTGCTGGACCAGGCGGTTGGCCGGCAGCCGCTTCATCATGCCGGCCGTGCGGCGGTTGATGGTTTTCTGGTTGAATCGGTCTGCGTCCTGCCGGGGATCGGGATCGGAGCGAAATCCGGCGACCCAGAATTTTCCGGCGTGCCAGCCTACGGCCGCGTAGGCGAAAAGAGGGAGGACCGGCGCCCCGGCGGTGGTCCGGTAGGCCGCCGTGTACACCAGGGTGTGCGCCGGGGCCATGAAGGCCGCCACGGCCTGCGGGGTGCTCCCGTCATGGGGATTGGCGGAGAGGACTTCGGCCTCCCCCGTTGCCGGGTTTATCCCTGCCGGCAGCCTGCCGGGCAGGACGAAAAGCTCACTCCCCGCAGGCAGTTCGATGAGATCGTCGCCCTCGGGCAGGGCAAAACGGCCGCAACTGCTGCCGGCCATGTACAGATCCGGCAAGTCGAGAATTTCTCCACGGCTGTTGGCGAAAACGAGGGAAGGGGGCCGGACGGGACGGCGGGGAGGCATGCGGGCGGGGAGCGGTACCTAGCTGGGTCGGATTTTCGACAAAACGGAATCCACCGCCTTGTACACGTCGAGGTCGTCACCGAACACATCCTGGATTTTGGGATGGTTGATCAGGTCCTCGACGATGAACTGGGTGATATAGAGGCTGAGGATATTGGGATCCTGGGAGATCGACCGTATGGGCGCGACCTTGAACTGCATGTCGAATTCATCCATGTCGATCATTTTTTTCAGCTGGTTTTCGATGGTTTCCCGGATGGCCCGATCCGAATTGGTCTCGATGATATGTTCGTCGATGAGACGCTGCACCAGGGTGGTGGATAGTTCGGCGGCGTTGTCCCGTGCCTTGACAAGCATGTACCGCCGTTCCTTTTCCCGTTTGCGGTCAATGGCATTGATTGTTTTATTGGTCGCATTGTTGGGACTGATATGGGAACGAGACATTCTCTTCTCCTGTACTCGATTTTGGCGCGCCCGGTCGGCCCGAAATTTATATATGTATCAGGAAATGGCCTGAAATTCAATGAAATGAAGTTCAGGGCCGGTTATTTTTGAACTCGCTCTGATACAGCCGCCTGTACTCCTCCATCTGGCGCTCAACGTCGGGCTCAAGCCGCAGGCAGTACTTGGAAACATATTCGGCGATCATCCTGTGCGTGTTGAAAATGGGAACGTTCAACGTCAGGTTGTTGACCGCCTTGTCGAGATACTGTTCGGGCTCTTCATAGAAGGTATGGAGAATTTCGGGCAGCAGGGAGTAAAAGGAGTCCGAATCCTCCTCGTAGAGGAGGGTGTCGGCCGATTCGCTCATGTCCGCATCTTCCACCGGCCCTTCGTAGCCGAATTTC
>JALHJD010000341.1 GCA_022837185.1 Desulfobacteraceae bacterium | reverse complement strand
CCTGGCGGGACCGGCCTCACCATGGCTTGTCGACCCTGAAGCGGAGGTGGGGGAAAACGTGCGGCTTGAGGGCTGGGGCTGCGTGGGCAGGGCGCAAATCGGCGCCGGCTCTGTCCTGCGCAATTGCGTGGTGTGGGACGGCGCGGTCATTCCTCCCCGCTCCCGCCTGCGCGGCAGGATTGTCCCCGGCAGCGCAAAATAACCTGACCACGGCCAAGCAATAACTTGACAGGTCCTGACGTACAGGGCAGTATAGTAAATACAATCAGTTACGCTGCCTGTCCGGTCCGGCCGCCGGCTGCCTGCATACATACGGCCCGTCAGGAGTTTTTCCCATGAACACTGTCCTTCCGGCAAAGCAGACGGATCAATTGTCAGGATAATCGTGGTCGCGTTTATTCGAGCTCTGTATATCCTTGTCCTGGTCGGAATTCTTGCCGGCATCGTCGTCCTCTTCTGGAAGATGGAGCACAAAAGGCCGACCGTCAGCTTCAACGAGTTCCTGGTCAGCCTGGAAAACAACGAGGTTGCCGCCGTGCGCTTCAAAGGCGGCAATATCGTGATGGTGGACAACTTCGGCCGGGAGTTCACCACCTATTCCCCGGATGTCCCTTCCCTGGTTCCCCGGCTCCTGGAAAAGAACGTCGTCGTCAGGGGGGAAAGCGAACAGCCCTCGCCGGTCTGGAACCTCCTGGGGGTGGTCATTCCCGTGCTCCTGGTCATGACGGCCTGGTACTTCCTGGCCAGCAGGCAGATCAGGAAGGATGAGGCCGAGGAGGTCGACAAGGAAAAGAAATTCCGTTTCGCGCCGTCCACGACCACCATTACCTTCCGGGACGTGGCCGGGGTGCCCGAGGCCAAGGAAGAACTGATCGAGATCATCGACTTTCTCCAGAAGCCCAAAAAGTACAGCAAGCTGGGGGCGATCATTCCCCGCGGCATTCTCTTCCAGGGCCCGCCGGGCACGGGCAAGACCCTGCTGGCCAAGGCGATTGCCGGGGAAGCGGGTGTGCCGTTTTACAGCATGAGCGGGTCCGATTTCGTCGAGATGTTCGTCGGGGTCGGTGCGTCCAGGGTCCGCGACCTGTTCCGGGAAGCCAAGAAGAACACCCCCTGCATCATCTTCATCGACGAGATCGATGCCGTCGGCGGCCACCGCGCGGCCGGCGGCAGTTCCAGCGGGCAGGATGAACGGGGTCAGACCCTGAACGCTCTCCTGGTGGAAATGGACGGTTTCGCCTCCGATGAGACCATCATCATCCTCGCCGCCACCAACCGTCCCGACATTCTTGACCCGGCCCTGCTCCGGCCCGGGCGCTTCGACCGGCAGATCAACATCCTGCCCCCGGATGTGAAGGGGAGGCTGGAGATCCTCAAGGTCCACTCCCGCCGGGTACCCCTGGGAAAGGATGTCGACCTGGAAAACATAGCCCGCGGCACCCCCGGGTTTACCGGCGCCGAACTGGCCAGCCTGGTGAACGAGGCCGCCATCATCGCCGGCCGGACCAACAAGAAGAATATAGAGAGCACGGACTTTGAGATCGCCAAGGACCGCATCCTCATGGGAATTGAGCGGAAAGGGATGGTGATCAACGAAAAGGACAGGCGGACCATGGCGTATCACGAGGCCGGTCATGCCGTTCTGGCCCGGTTCCTTCCCGAGACCGACCCCCTGCACAAGATTTCGATCATCCCCCGGGGCAGGGCCCTGGGGCACACCCAGCAACTGCCCATGCAGGATCGTCACTCCTACTCCCGGGAATACCTGTTGAGCCGGATTACGATTCTGCTCGGCGGCCGGGCCGCGGAGGAGGTGGCCCTCGCTCAGCAGACCACCGGGGCCGAGGATGATTTCCAGCAGGCCGTGCAGATCGCCACCAGGATGGTGTGCAGGTGGGGCATGGACAGTGAAATCGGGCCGCTTTCCTATGCCAGGGAGGAGGGCGGGTTCCTGGGTGAGCAGATGGCGGGCGGCGTGTACAGCGAGGAGACGGCCAGGCTCATCGACAGCCGGGTCAAGAAGCTGATCGGCGAGTGTTATGACCATGCCAGGGAAATACTGACGCGGGAAATCGATTTTCTCCGGGAGCTGGCCGACATGCTGCTCCTCAACGAATCCCTGGACAAAGAGGAAGTGGAGATAATTTACGAATGCACCACCAGGAAGCGAACCGGGCGGCAGGAGGACGGTGGCCCCGTGCCGAACAGGAAGGCCCTGGAGAATACCATATGATTACGGGAGTGTGACCTTGACGCCG
>JALHJD010000340.1 GCA_022837185.1 Desulfobacteraceae bacterium | reverse complement strand
GCAGCTACCAGATGGATCCGGCCAACAGCCGCGAGGCCCTGCGGGAAGCAACCCTGGACGTTGAGGAAGGGGCGGATATCCTCATGGTCAAACCGGCGGTGGCCTACCTGGACATCATCAGCCGTCTGCACGATGAGTTCGACCTGCCCATCGCCGCCTACCACGTCAGCGGTGAGTATGCGATGATCAAGGCGGCGGCGGAAAAGGGATGGATCGACGGAGACCGGGTCATGGCCGAGACCCTGCTGTCCATCCGGCGGGCCGGGGCCGACATCATTCTCACCTATTTCGCCAAGGACATGGGGAGGCTGCTGCTCAACTCCTGATCCCCGGCTCCTTGACCGGCACCATGGTGCCGGGCGCGGAGAACCTGAACCAGCCGTAAACCGCCAGCATCGATCCGGCCGCGTCGGCGGCCAGGTCCGCCCAACCGGCGGTGCGGCCCGGAATGAAGGACTGGTGGAATTCGTCGGCCAGGCCGTGCAGAAGACAGAAAACCATGACCGCGAGTCCAACCCCCAGGGTCCGGCGCCGGCGGGTTCCAGGGGGAAAAGCGTAGACCGCTGTGCCGGCAAGGACCCCGTAGGCAAGGGCATGGAGGAGCTTATCGATCCCGGGAACCCGGGGAAGCTGGATATCCGATCCGGTCTGGTGGGACAGCAAAAAAATTGTCCCCATGACCAGGATCACGGGGACAAAACGGAGCAAACGGTGCCCGGTTTTCATGGCCGCGGCCGTCAGCCCGTGGCCTGACCCGGCGGCGGGGTGTCGAGATGGACCCGGCTCAGCTGCTCGGCCGAATACTTCTTCCTGATTCTTCTCACGGCGGCGTGAACCCGCTTGACCGGAGCATCTTCAAGGCAGGTTTCGCGTTTATCCGCATAGGACGTCAGATAGAATCTGCGGTCGCGGATTCCGAAGGTATGGCTCCAATTGATGGCAATCGTTTCCGGGTTCTCGTCGATCTCGACCTCCGCCGGCTCCCCGGCCGCGGCCACCTGGACGGCGTCGGATTCGGCGACCTCCAGCAGCCACGCATCCCCGGCCCGGTTTGCCCATAAGACGAACACTCCCAGTTCCAGGACCGTTTCCCGGCCCTCCCGGGCAGCCTGACGGATGCGGTCGATCTCGGCAGCCAGGGACAACTTCAACCGCCGCATCGGCGACACTGGGCCGCCGGCGGGTTGCTGCCGGAGACAGCAATGCTTATACTTTCTGCCGCTGCCGCAGGGGCAGAGCTCGTTGCGTCCTATTTTTCCCATCCTCTCTCCCGCGGTTGCAGATCTTTTTTCACCTGTCCCTTACGAACACTTGCTGTAGCCGCAATCGTAACACACCTCGCAGCCTTCTTCAAACACCAGCTTGCCGGAACACTCCGGACAGGTGGAGGAAAACCCGCGGTGGGTGCCGGCCATGAACGATTTGAGCAGCTTGCCGAGCTGGGCCGGCAGGTCAAGCATATGTCCGCTGGAACGGTCGAGCTGCTTGATAACCTCGTCCATGGGGATCTGATAGCGGAGCGCCAGGGATACCAGGCGGCAGGTCGTGGTCCACATGGTCGACTTGTCCTTCAAGTCCACCCTGTTGTCAAAGGGGAATTTGGCGAACACCTCCATGGGATTCTCATCATCATCAAAACAGACGATGAGGTAGATCGTGTTCTGGTTGGCGTCCTTGAGGCGGTACCGTTTGGCGCTCAGGACGTCGGGGAGTTTCTTCTTCTGGACCATTCCCTGGCTGCTGACGACCGCCGACTTGCCCTCGGCGTCGCCGGCGACGTTCAATACCTGCGAATCCCTGGAGCCGTCCCGATACACGGTCAGTCCCTTGCAGCCGAGCTTGAATCCCAGCTCATAACTGAAGCGTACATCCTCTCTGGTGGCGGTGGCCGGCAGGTTGATGGTTTTGCTGATGGAGCTGTCCACCCCGCTCTTTTGCAGGGTCCCCTGCATCCTGATATGGTTCTCGGGCGTAATGTCCTGGGCCGTGCAGAATATCTCCTGCCAGTGCAGGGGAATTTCCCGATGACCGATGACGGTGCCGCTGTCGGCCACCTTTTTCATCAACTCCTCTGAATAAAACCCTTCGCGCCGGGCAACCCGCTCGAAATGCTTGTTGATCATCAGCAGCCTGTCCCCGTCCATCACGTTTTTCACCATGACGATTGAATAATAGGGCTCGCAGCCCGAGGCGCAATCGGCGATCATGGAAACCGTGCCGGTCGGCTGGATCGAAGTCAGGGCGGCGTTTCGGCGGGGGGGGTAGTG
>JALHJD010000339.1 GCA_022837185.1 Desulfobacteraceae bacterium | reverse complement strand
CCCGGGGAGAAGGGTGTTTTAACCCCTCGCCCGACGGGAGAGGGTGGCCGGAGGCCGGGTGAGGGGATTTTTTCCGGCTTCGGGCTGCTGAAATATGCCCCTCGTTTCGCGGGGCACCTGCTCCCGGGGGAGAAGGGATGTGAGACAGTGAACGGTATGCGGCTCAGCAAATCGCAGTACATCCGGGGACTGCAATGTCCCAAGTCGCTCTGGCTGTACAGGTACAGGCCGGAGGTGCGCACCCTGCCGGACGCGGGGCTGCTGGCCCGGTTCCGGAGCGGCACCGGTGTCGGGGAGCTGGCCCGGGAACTTTTTCCCGGCGGGGAAACCATCGTCTTCGATCACGCCCGCATCGCGGAGAACATCGACAGGACCCTGGAGCTCATCCTGGCCGGGGCGCGGACGATCTACGAGGCGGCCTTCCTGCACGACGACGTCCTGGTGATGGTCGACATCCTGCACCGGGGGGAGTCCGGCTGGGAGCTGTACGAGGTCAAGTCCACCACCGAGGTCAAGGATGTCCACCTTGACGACGCGGCCATCCAGCACTATGTGGTCGGCGGCTCGGGCCTGGATGTCGCGGCCGTGGCCCTGGTCCACATCAACAACCGGTACGTGCGGCAGGGCCCGCTTGATATCCGCTCGCTTTTCACCGTTGTCCCGGTCACGGACATCACCCTGGCGAAGCAAAACGATGTGAAGGCGGAGCTGGAGCGCCTCAAAGGGGCCGTTGCACCGGGCGCGCCCATGCCGGCCAGGGATATCGGCCCGCACTGCCTTGATCCGTACGAGTGCGATTTTAAAGCCCATTGCTGGGCGCATGTGCCTGAGCCCTCGGTCTTTTCCCTGACCAGGATGCCGACCGCCCGGAAGTTCGAGCTGTACTCCCGGGGGATAGTGCATTTCGGCCAGCTCCCGCCCGGCCTCTGGCTGACCGGGGCCCAGCGGATGCAAGTCGAGGCCGAGCTGCACGGCCGGCAGTTTGTCGACCGGCAGCGGATCAGGGAGTTTCTGGCCACGGTTCAGGAACCGGCCGGCTTCCTGGATTTCGAGACCTTCATGCAGGCGGTGCCCGGGTTTGACAACCAGCGGCCCTACCAGCAGGTCCCGTTCCAGTATTCCCTGCACCTGCGGCGGGGGGAGCGCCTGGAGCATTATTCCTACCTGGCCGAGGCCGGCATCGATCCGCGCCTGGAGTTCGCGGAGGGGCTGCTGCGCGACACCAGGGACTGCGCCGTCATCCTGGTCTACAATCTGTCCTTTGAACGGCGCATCCTCGAGGACCTGGCCGACCTGTTCCCCCGGCATGGGGCCGGAATCCGCTCGATCATCGAGCGCCTGGTCGACCTGATGACCGTTTTCCGGGACAGGAGCTGCTATCTCAGGGCGATGAACGGCAGCTACTCCATCAAGAAGGTCCTGCCGGCCTTGTGCCCGGAGATGGGGTACGACGCCCTGGCCATCGGCGACGGCGACATGGCCATGAACGCCTTCGCCGCCCTGCAGGGGATGACCGATCCCGGGGAAATTCAACAGGTCCGCGCCGACCTGCTCGCCTACTGCAGGCAGGACACCCTGGCCATGGTCGAGATCGTCGGCAGGCTGGGGCAGATGGCCCGGGGGTGAAGGGACCAGACCCCGGTTGCGGGCGCGTTCCGCCTTGACAGGAGAGTTGCTGTTTTGCGAAGATAAAGATAGACCGGGTGTCAGCCCGGTTCAATACAAAGGGGAGAGAAACATGAAGGAGCGACGCAGATTCCCGCGTCATGCCAGGGAGTTGTATCTGATCCTGTACGTCGACGACGACAGGGTGTTCAAGGCCATGACCCTGGACATCAGTTGCGGCGGATTGCGCCTGAGAAGCCGGCAAGGGCTGCAACCCGGTACGATTATTGCTTTCAGACCCCATGAGGAGGTTTCATCGCAGGGCATCTCCGGGAGCGGAGAAGTAATGTGGTGCAACCATTCGGCACAATCGGATTTTTTCGAGTTCGGCGTCGCTTTTCCCGTGCCCATGGAATTCAGCGCGTGAAGAGGAAAGCAAGCGGGAAAGGGCATTGAAGTGCGCAGCCTTTCGACAAAGGAGGGAACATGATCAAGCTGGACGTCAACGGCAGGCAGTATGAGGTCGAGGTGGAGGGCGATGTCCCCCTGCTGTGGGTCATCCGCGATCACCTGCACCTCACGGGGACCAAGTTCGGGTGCGGCGAGGGGGCCTGCGGCTCCTGCACGGTCCATATCGACGGCCGGGCGGAGCTGTCGTGCCAGACTCCGG
>JALHJD010000338.1 GCA_022837185.1 Desulfobacteraceae bacterium | reverse complement strand
CTTCGGCAGCTGGTCAATGAGCTGGTTGGTCTCGCTGAGGATGACGGCGGGATTGGCCCCCATTTTCTGCAGGACCGGGGCCACCACGCCGCCGGGCTGTTCCAGTATGGCCTTGAGCAGGTGTTCCGGCTGGATTTCCTGGTTGCCCTTGTCGCTGGCCAGGGAATGGGCCGATTGTATGGCTTCCTGTGATTTCAGGGTGAATTTGTCAAGCTGCATGGGTTATCCTCCGGATGTTCGGGATGCTGCCCCGAAACAGAAAAAATCATCGCCCCCCTTCGGGCTCGGCCGGGCCGATGGACATCCTTTTTTTCACCGTCCGTCAGCCTGCGGCCCGACTGCCCGAGTTGGGTAAATAATCAATATTTAAAGGGAGATATTAAGAATGTTTCTCTGGTTGTCAAGATCGGCAGGCGCGCCTGCGGGGAAGGAGGGAAGAAAAAAAAGCCCCTGTCCGGGGGACAGGGGCTTTGGGGCAAGAGATAGGGGAGGGGGCCGCGATCAACCGCAGCTGCCCGAGGCGCAGGAGCCGGAACTGCAGCCGCCTCCGCCGACCGGGTTGGCCGAGGTAATGGAAAAGCCGGAGCGGTAGCCGGCATCAATGAAATCCACCTTGATTGAACCGCACGTATCGAGCAGGTTCTGATCAATGAGAAAGGTTAATTCGTTTTCCTCAAAAACTTTGTCGTTGTCCTTTGACTCGTCCAGAGCCAGACCCAGGGAGGGGCCCGCTCAGCCGCCCTGCATCAAGGCCACCCGAACAGCAGAATCGATATTATTCTGCGTCAGGTAGGATTTAAGGTTTTCCACCGCCTTGGTAGTTACTTCAAACATGAGTTCCTCCGTTGCTGAAATAGTATATGTCCTTAAAGAGTTGTATGCTCAAGCCTGCCACGTTGTCCAATGAGACTGTATCAGGGGTGCAGATGGCGCTGCCGCGATCGGTTTGCGTCACTGACCCGCCGGCGGCAACTTTTTGCGCTGCCGACATTTTTGTTATTGAAAGAATAAAATTGATTCATGAATAAGTCAATGAATGAAAGGGCCGGTTGCGTCCGTTTCGTTGTTCTTCGGGAATTTTTATCAACAATAGCAACGGGTTTTGCGGCGGCCGGCACCAAAAAAAGTTTGATTTTTTCGCCGGCCGGGGCTATTTCATTGGTGGTGACGGCCACCGCAGACCGGTGAATACAGCCCCGCCGGGGCACAGGACCGGGGGACGCCGGTCCCGCGGAATCGCAACTTTTGCCGAGCCAGATTGTCATGCAGGTGAAACTTCTCGATATCTATCAACGGCTGTATGATCACTTCGGCCCTCAGCAGTGGTGGCCGGGAGAAACCCCCTTTGAGGTGATGATAGGCGCGGTCCTGACCCAGAATACCAACTGGGGCAACGTGGAAAAGGCCATCGATAATCTGAAAAGGGCGGGGGTTCTTTCCTATGAAAAGATGGCGGCCCTGCCGGCCGGACTGCTGGCGGAATATATACGTCCGGCCGGCTATTACAACATCAAGGCCGCCCGGCTGGGCAATCTGTTTGGGCTGATCCGCGAACGGTACGAAGACAGCGTTGAGCGGATGTTGGCCGAGGAGACCGAAGAACTGCGGCAAACCCTGTTGTCCGTCAGGGGCATCGGGCCGGAGACGGCGGATTCAATTCTCCTGTATGCCGCCCGGCGCCCGGTGTTTGTCGTCGATGCCTACACCTACCGCATTTTGAGCCGCCATGACCTGATCGGCGAGGAGGTCACCTACGACGACCTCCAGCAGTTCTTCATGGACAACATCGAGCCGGACACAACCCTGTACAATGAGTTTCACGCCCTGCTGGTCTGCGCGGCAAAGGATTACTGCAGGAAAACGAATCCCCGCTGCTCCGCCTGTCCCCTTGAGGGAGTGTGATATCCGAGGACAGAGGACGGAGGACAGATGACAGAAGGAGTTTGCAGCTTTGCTGGTGGTTCGAAGAGTCCTCGCCCGAGGTAGGTTGGGGTGAACCTGCGAACCCCAACAATTTCGAGCAGTTACGTTGGAGTTCGCGGGCTCGCCCCAACCTGCGAAGCTGATGCCGGGGGATCATGGTTCGGGGTGTGAGGTACGGGGTGGAAACGTATTCCGTTTTCTTGATTCTCCCACCGCGGAAGACGTTCCCCTCATCCGCCCTCCGGGCACCTTCTCCCCGGGGAGAAGGGTGTTGAAAAGAAGTTGGGAGTCGGCAGCCGGCAGTTGGCAGTTTGGGGCTTGAAGCCTGGCGGCTTGTCGCTTACAAACACCCCTCATC
>JALHJD010000034.1 GCA_022837185.1 Desulfobacteraceae bacterium | reverse complement strand
GCCACGCGGCGCGCGCGCTCGGCGTGGCGGTGGGCGACCCGGTGGCGGTCCGCTTTGGCTGAGCGGCGCGGCGGGCAACGCGGCGCGGTCCGCAAGTGACTGAGTCATCATCAACACAGCGAGGCGAGCCATTATCATGGAACAGTTTGTCATCGAAGGCGGGCACGAACTGGGCGGGACCATCACGGCGAGCGGCAACAAGAACGCCGCGCTCAAGATGATCCCGGCGTGCCTGCTCACCGACGAGCCGGTGACCCTGCGCAACGTGCCCGACATCCTCGACGTGCACGTGGTCTGCGACATCGTGCGCAGCCTCGGCGCTTCCGTCGAATGGGTGGAGCCGGGGGTGCTGCGCCTCCACGCGAAGGAAATCACCGCGCACATTTCACTTGGCGCGACGATCTGGGCGAACATAGGGTTGGTTTCCACGGACTCGACGCGGGGCTTGACGTCGGCGATATTGCGCCAACCCTCGCGGAGGTGTTCGAGCATCCCGGCGACCATCCGGCGGATGACCATCTGCTCGATTTCCGTGAGTTCACGCGCCTGGGCGAGCGCATTGCCGTTGCCGCCGAGGGCGAAACGGCCGAGGCATCGGTCAGCAGCCAGTCGGCCCGCTCCCCCTATTTTCTCCTCTTCGATGACCGGGGCGTTCTGGTCGAAGCGGTGGCCAACCCCTTCCGTGAGGTTCAAAGAGGCGCCGGGCCGCAGGTTGCAGATTTTCTGGCCGCAAAAGGGCTCCGGATCATCATCGCCGGGGAGTTCGGCCCCAGGATGATCAACGCCCTGCAGGGCAGGCAAATGGAATTCCGGACCGCTGCCGGCAGCGCCGCGGATGCCGCGGCCGCTGCGGCAGAGCAATAACCGGCGGCGCCCGGCGCTCCCTGTCCGGGCTGACCGGACACCCTTTGTCCAGAGCCGTCGGAAAGCGATATAAGAGCGAAAATAAAGCCAGCGACGAAACCGGGCAAAAACAGACAGGCCAGCCCTTCCCTCCAGGGAGGAGGCCGTGCCGGTCCGTTCCCCCGGAGAGGACCCTGAACCAATTCAATTCCCGGACCATCGGTCCCTCAAACCAACAGGAGGCAACCCCATGAGCGAGCACACGACAAGTTCCCCGATCCTTACCCGCCGTGATTTTCTCAGCGCATCCGCCGGAGCGGCGATCCTGTTCGCCGTGAACGGGTTCCCCGCCGGCGCCCTGGCGGCGGAGATCCATTCCCTGCCGCCCCTGCCTTACGCGGACAACGCCCTTGAACCGGTGATTTCGGCCAAAACCATGGGCTTCCATTACGGCAAGCACCACAAGGCGTATGTCGACAATCTCAACAAGCTCGTAGCAGGAACGGAGCTTGCCGATCTTTCCCTGGACAAAATCATAGCCGCCACCGCCGGCCAGCCAGACAAGGCCGCTATTTTCAATAACGCCGCCCAGGTATGGAACCACACCTTCTACTGGCAGTGCCTGAAACCCGGCGGCGGCGGCGAACCCACCGGAGCGCTCAAACAGCAGATCGAGGCCTCCTTCGGCAGCATGGACGCCTGCAGGGAGGAATTGGCGGCCGCGGCGGCAACCCAGTTCGGCAGCGGCTGGGCCTGGCTGGTGCAGGATGGCGACAAACTCAAAGCGGTCAAGACCGGCAACGCAGACCTTCCCCTGACCATGGGCATGAAGCCCCTGCTGACCATAGACGTCTGGGAGCACGCTTATTACCTGGATTATCAGAACCGCCGCGCTGACTACGTCAACGCCGTCCTCGACAAGCTGATCAACTGGGATTTCGCCGCGGCCAATCTCGGCGCATAACTTCCCTCCGGCAGGAGGCCGGCTGGCCGCTTCCGGATCCGCAAAAAGCAATGAGGCCCGGACATGCTCCCCGCATGAACCGGGCCTCTTTTTCCTGCGAACGGGATCGATGCCCTTTCTTCTTACCTGGCCGTTTTCAGGTCGGCTGTGCGAACCACCATATCCACGATGGGCAGGAGCGGAATCTGCTTGATGCCATAGATCGCTTCGAGGTCCATATCCTCAGGCACCGCGGCCAGCAGGAGTTCCGCGACTCCCTGGTCGGCCTGGCGATAGCGCAGCCTGGCCTCGATGGTGACGACATCGACCCCGGGCGGGGCGTTGACAGGATAATAGACATCCCTGAATCCCTTGGGGGGGATGGTGTCGTGCCGGGAAAACGCGGTCACGATCCACGGATCGATGGCAAAATGGAAATCGTCGCCCATGCCCTCCGAATTGAACACCCGGACGGCCGGCGGCAGATGACCCTGGTCATCGAGGATGCCGCTGCTGTACAGAACGTTTCCTCCCTTATCCCGAATCGTCACCTCCAGCCACATCTCCCTGACGTTGGTCAGGGAGGTGGGGAGATTATGGCCGGCGCGAATATTTTTCACCCGCACCTTTGCCTCGACCAGCCCGTTATTGCCGTACACCGGTTCAATTTCAAGATCGGCGGCCGACTGCAGCCGCTGGATGGCCATTTCGTACTTGTGCCGCACATTGGCGGCTAGGGCTTCGTCTCCAGCCTTTTTGGCGGCCTGCTCGGCCAGAAAGTAGAGGAGGAAGTTAGCCCCGTTGAAATAGTGATGATACTCTTCCCGGCCCGGTTTTTCCAAGGTATCGGCCGTGCGGAGAAAGGTTTCCGAATCCACCATGTGACAGTCCTGGCAAAGGATGTTCCTTTGCGCGTACGGCCCGTGCTTCCATTCCAGATAGGTGGCTTCCAGAGGAAAATGGGCCTCGTAATGATACACCTGGTGGCAGGAGGCGCATAGATCCGCCCGTAGATGGAGGGGCGACCGTTCGCACTGGTGAAAATCCTCGCCGCAGCCTTCGAACGGCTCCAGGGGACCACGCTTGACAAGGACCGGTCCCGCTTCGGTGTCCATCCCGGGGGTGAGAATAAAGGAACCGTTTTCCGGTTCCCGCGAAGGCGTTTCACAGTGCGTCGTGCCGCTGACCGAGTGGCAGATGTCACAGGAAACCCCGTTGATGGCCATGGAGCTCAGGCCGGCCAGTCCCGGCTTCTTGATTTCGCCGGTCACCATGCCGGCCGGAGAATGGCACCCTTCGCACTGTCTCGATATTTCATGGCCGACCGCCTTGACCGCCTTGTTCAGCTCCCCCTGATATATCGGGTCCTTGAATGCCAGGGCATGCACGGAACCGGTCCACTCTTCATACTGCTTTTCATGGCATTCGCCGCACACCTCGGGAGGCGTGAATTCGGCCCCGGACTTGTTCCACTGGATCAGAGAGGGATAGTAGGGATATTTTTCCCGATCAATCTGAAAGACTTTCTCCTCCGCCCAAACCGTTCCCGCCCCGCCCAGGGCAAGCACCGCCAGCAAGGCAATGGTCCTGATCATGACTGTACCTCCATTTCTCTTTTTGCCGATTGCGGAACGTTTCTCCCGCGTTCCTCCTTTTTCAATTATACCCCAAAAAACAACAAATCCATGTATTTTGCAATCCCGACCCCGATGGGTGCAAATTTTCCTCAACCCAGCGCAGGAAATATCTCATCGAAATCGACGTGGGCAATGTCTGGCCCATCACCTTTGTCGACCAGTGGTCGATGTCGGAACTGACGGCCGAACTGGCCACGAGCTGCTATTCCGGCGCCCTGATGTCCAGGCCATGGGGCTGGGAGGCTGGATGTTCAACGGCGTCGACGCCCTTGCCGCCCCGGGCGCCAGCGGCAACCCCGAGGTTCCCGGCCTCGGTTTCCGCTACGATACGGACCCGCGCTGGCCCCATCCCAACCCCACCGGGCTCGAGGGCGTGATGGAGGGATATTGCCCGCCGCACCACCCCGACATGCGTGATGCCGTGGAGGCCTTGTGTCTCCGCAACGGCGGTCCGTTTCACCCCGACACCCCGGGGCCGTGGAAGGACAGCCGCAAAGTCCGATCGGCCGCCCGGGTGCATGATGAACGGTTCAAGGAATGCGTGGCCCTCCAGGCCCGGTACATCTACGACACCTTCGGCAAATTTCCGGGCACGGTGCCTTCCATGCTCCTGATCATGTACCTGCAGGCCCATCATCCCGACCTTGATTTTTATGACACGTTCTACCGGTCGGGTGCCTACCTGAGAACCCACCGGGCACAAGGCGGGCTGGCATGCCGGGGGCGATCCAGAAAATGAGGAAACCGGAGCCCTCGCCTTCCGGTCCCCCGGCGGATCTCCGGCAAAGGAAAAATCCGCACCGGCCGGCGAAACGGGACTCGCCTTTTTGCCCCATCGAACTTACTATATAGACAACCTTTCCCACACTCCTGTCCCCCTGGGGGACGAGGTTGTTTATGTTCCGAAGCACAGTCCTGTCACAGCGCATAGCCCTTCTTGCCGTCGCGGTTCCCTGTTTTGCCCCGGCCGCCTGGCGCGGCCTGCAGAAAGGCTTCACCGAACCCGTCGGCCTGCTCTCCGACGTGGGCCTCGGCCTGCTGGTCTTTCTGCCGGCGGCGGTCTCCCCGCGCTGGCTGCGGCTTTTTCCGCTCCTGCTCTGGGCCCTGTTTCAGGCCGGCGCGCAGGAGCTGTTCGCTGCCCTGCACCGCCTGCCCGCCCGGGAGGACATCGCCTATCTCTTCGACCCGACCTTCATGAAAAACAGTACGGCCGGGCTGACCCTCAATTATCCGTACTTTACCGTTTTCATCATCCTGTCGGCGGTTCTGGCCGCTGTTTTCCCGGTATACCGGCCCCGACCCGGATACCTGCGCAAGGGCCTGACGGCGGCAATCGCCCTGCTCCTTCTGCAAGGTTTTCTCAGCCGGCAATACGACGAAGCGGGCATAGCCGCCCGCTTCAACCCCCTGCACTGGTTCATAGCCGACGCGGTGGCCGCAACCTTTCATCCCCCGGCAAAGCCGGTGCCCGCGGCCGACCTGCCGCCGGGTCTCAGACAGCTCGATCTCCAGGGCAGCACTCTGCTGCCGGACAAAGGCAAAGCCAGAAACGTGCTCATCGTCACCCTGGAGGGCATCACCGGCCTGTACCATCCGGAGATTCGCGAGGCGATGGCCGTACCGCCCGGTCCTCTGGAGATGAAGGCACTGGCGGCGGGCACCGCCGACGCCATGCTGATCCCGGATTTCATCACCCACAGCCACCAGACGATCCGCGGTCTGTACTCCATACTGTGCGGAGACTTCAGCAAGCTTTCCTTCGAAACCCCCAAGGCGTTCGAACTCCAGGAGAACCAATCCCGGGCCCGGGAATGCCTCCCCGCACGGATGGCGGAAAGCGGCTGGAGCACTCATTTTCTGCAGGGGGCCGGCCTGTCCTTCATGGGCAAGGACATGGTCATGCCGACCATCGGCTTTCAGGAGGTTCACGGCGAGGAATGGTTTACCGCCCCGGACCGCTCTCCTTTTGTCTGGGGCGTGAATGACCCTGATTTTTTCCGCGGCGCGCGGGAATATATCGCCGAACTGCAGGCGGCCGACCGCCCCTGGATGCTCACCCTGCTGACCGTCGGCACCCATCAGCCCTATGCTGCGCCCGAGGACCTCGCCGCCGGCTATCCCTCGAGGAAGCTCGCCACCGTCGCCCTCCTCGACGAAGCAGTGGCAGGCTTCATCAACGGCCTGCGGCAGGACGGCGTCCTGGAAGACACCCTGGTCCTGATCACCTCCGATGAATCCCACGGCGCTGAACTGGCGGACTGGGTCAGCAGCTGGGGGATAGGCATTCTCCTTGCCCCGGAGCAGGAACTGCTGCCCCGCCTCAAGCACGGTACCTACGGTCTGGTGGATATACCTGCATCCATCCTCGACTACCTCGGCCTCGACATTCCCCCCGGCGTCATCGGCAGAAGCTTTTTCCGTGACTACCCGTCCCCGCGGGAAATGGTCGCCTATACCGCCGGCAAGCTCCGCTGGCACACCAGCGGGAATATGCGCTACGAATGCACCAGGAACGGGGATTGCCGAATGGGTCCTTCCCCCAGCCTGATCGGCTTCCCCCCGGCGGAACTGCAGCCCGACAAGGGAAAACAGGCGGCAAAACTCTTTGCCATGGCCGCAACCCTCGATCACAAACTTACCGGCCGGAGCCGCACCCATCAATTGCGCTTCGCCAGCGGCGAGGTTCGCCGGCTCCCCGAAAAAATCGCCAATGAATGGACCGACAATCTCGCCGGGGCGCAGTACCTCGATTTTCCGGCCAATTCAACAGTGCATGTTTCCATACGCGTCCGGGCCCTGCAGGCGCCGGAGACCGGTGTCCGTCTGAAGCTGTCCCTCCGCCAGTTCGAACAACAGGTCCTGGACATTCCCTTCCCCCAGTTCCCGGTCCTCCATGCCGGCGAGGAGGGGAAGGTGGAATTTGGTTTTTCCAATCCGGAAAGCCGGCAGGCCTTCTCCTTTCACCTGGTTGGCGAGGGGAAGAACGGCGAGATCCGGCTGGATGAGTTCAATGTCACGGTGAATACGGCCGGCGGTTGAGGACAGGAGAGATGGACGGAAAAAAAGACACCGGGGTGCGCCCTACTCCCGTTCGGATCCACAGGGAGCCCATAGAACTGTACAAGATCCTCAAGCTCGGCAACCTGGTCGGGAGCGGGGGCGAGGCCAAAAGCGCTGTCACCGGCGGACTGGTGCGGCTCAACGGCGTGGTTGAGACACGGAAGGGAAAAAAGGTGGTGGCCGGCGACACGATTGAATTTGAAAAAAATCGGATCCGGGTTATTCTCGACTGAACGACGGTTCGACCCGGCCCGTTTTCGCACGGCCTTTCGGCACCGGATAGTGATGGGCCAAACGGAAAACGGTGATGGATAATGCATTCAGGGACAGGAGGTGAACGATGCCCGAATTCAGCAGCCCTTTTACAGTGAAGAAAAGCGACCGAAAATTGACCAGGGAAGAGCTGATCCGCGCGATCCGCTTCATGATTGCCGCGGAATACGAAGCGATCCAGCTTTACCAGCAGACAGCCGAAAGCACGGACGACAAGCTTGCCCAGGAAGTCCTGATCGACATAGCCAACGAGGAAAAGGAGCACGCCGGGGAGTTTCTCCGCCTGCTGCACGAACTGGATCCGGAAGAAAATACATTTTACCGGGAGGGCTATGAGGAGGTCGAGGAGATGATCACCAGGATAAAAAAATAACGGGATGGATACCAGGTGACAGACCACAGAGGGCAGAGAACGGCTTCGCCGAGAGTCGGCTGTCTTTTGTCGGGCGGTCAGACTGGGGGCTGAAGGCTGTCAGGGACCGGCTGCGCCGGGAACCGATGGGCCGTTGGCAGGAATGTGAAAGCAAGCGCATAGCCTGCGGGCCAAACATCTAAAACCGCACACTTGTTCTCATCGGGATCGAATCCTGATCGCAGAGGCGCGGGTTGAAGCCGCCGCCCGGCCCGGCGGCATCCTTCAGCGGCAGGCGAAACCGCGCGGCAATCATGCCCATTTTGTCTTCCGCTTCCGTCAAAGAGGCCGCTGGGGAACCGTATGGCACTGAAACGGAAATTTTATTGTGAACTGGTCTCCTGGGCCAGGGTCATGAACCTCACCCATGATCTTGCCGTGCGGATCCGCCGCTCCGGTTTCCGGCCCGATATTGTCGTGGCGATTGCCCGCGGCGGGTATGTACCCGCCCGTCTGCTGTGCGATTTCCTCGATCTCGCCGATCTGAGCAGCATCCGCATCGTCCATTATACCGCCGGAGCCGCCAGGCGCGGGGATGCGGTACTGGTCGAGGGTCTCTGCCGCAGCCTGGACAACAAAAATGTCCTGCTGGTCGATGATGTCAGCGACACCGGCGACACACTGGCCCTGGCCCGGGAACACCTGGCCGGACTCGGAGCCGCCGCCGTCCGCATCGCCGTTATGCATCACAAGGAAACCTCGACCGTGCGGCCCGACTACCATGCCCACCGGATCGTCAAATGGCGCTGGATCATTTACCCGTGGGCGGTGTATGAAGACGTCAACGGCTTTCTCGCCCGTCTGAACCGGCGCCCGGCAGATGCCGGCGAGGCGGTGAAACTGCTGGATTCGCGCTTCGGCCTGCGGATACGCCGGTCCCTGGTCGAAAAAATACTCACCCTGCAGCAGCAGAAATAACAGGATATACCGCCGGCGGCACATGCCCGCCGAACCCGGTCAACGCCAACAGCCAACCTTTTCCGGTCAGACAATGAGAAAATACGCCTTCATCTACTTTCTCAGGGAAGATATCGACACCATCCGGGGCAGCCTTGGTCAGCATGTCCGCTACTGGAAGAGCCTTGAGCTCGATCATTATGTCAACGGTCCTTTTGCCGACAGAAGCGGGGGACTGATCGTCTTCTCTTCGGACAGTCCCGAGAAGGCCGGAAGAATCATTGCCGAAGACCCCCTTTTGAAGGCAGGGGCGGTGGACCAATACTGGCTGAAGGAATGGATTGCCTGACGGGCGCCCCCCGCCCCTCCCTCCGGTCCCCGGGCGGCCGCCTTGACTGCTGCCGGTGCAGCACTCCTGCGGCGCAAACCATGCCGCCGGAAACACCGCCCGGAGCCTGCACCGCGGAATAGACCCATCATGAACGGAGAAGCCGCCATGCACAACGGAACACTCTTCAAGACCTGTCCAATGTGTGCCATGAACTGGGGAACCAGGGTCGATTTCCTGCATGACCGGACCCTGAAGCTGAACGGTTACCAGGCGGATTTCGACGACCTGGAATCCGGCCTCTTTTTATTTACTCATACCGTTGACGGCTGCTGCACCACCATGGCCGTCCGGGTACGGGATTTCATTGACCTCTATTCGGGGGACAAATTCGAACAACGAAAAACCGGCACCGAGGAGTGCCCCGGATACTGTCTGTACAGAGACCGACTCGAGCCCTGCGGCGCCCGGTGCGAATGCGCGTTTGTCAGGGAAATAATCCAGATTATCCTGAACTTCCCCAAGATCCCGGCCTGAAAAAATGACGGCGCAGTCTGCCCGCCCTGCATGGGCCTCCTGGCCCTGTGCAAACCTGCTTCTCTGAGACGCAGGGGTCAGGTTCTCCCCGGATTTCCGGCCGGCGGGGGCGTGGACACTTTCGAACGTCAGCCTTCAGGCCCGCAGTTCCCTTACCGCCGCAGCCACAACCTTTGCCGCCCTGTCGACCTCGGCAAGGGTGGTCATGCGGCCGACACTGAAGCGCACCGTCCCCTTGGCCCATTCCTCCGGAATACCCATGGCCGACAGGACATGGGAGATGCTCACCGCCCCGGAATGACAGGCTGCTCCCGGCGATACGGCAACCTCGCCGCCGATCCGTTCGATGAGCCTGTCCGCTTCCACCCCCTTGAACGACATGCTCAGGGTATTGGGGAGTCTGTGGACGGGATGGCCGTTCACTCTGCTGTCCGGAAGGACGCCGGTCAATCCGGCCGCCAGCCTGTCCCGCAGCCTCCGTATTTCCGCAGCGTGTTGCTCCATGTTCAGGGAAGCAAGCTCGCACGCCTTGCCCAGGCCGACAATCTGCGTAACATTCTCGGTTCCGGCCCTCCGGCCGCGCTCCTGGCCGGCGCCGTGACAGAACCTGGCCGGTTTGACCGAACTCCTGATATAGAGCGCGCCGATGCCCTTGGGCGCATACAGTTTGTGGCCGGCAACGGACAGCAGATCGACCCCGAGGGCATCAACCGCCGCCGGTATCTTGCCCACGGACTGAGCCGCGTCGGTATGGAAGATGACATTGTAGCGCCGGGCGATTGCAGCAATCTCGGCAAGGGGCTGGATGGCGCCGACCTCGTTGTTGGCGTGCATGATGGTGATCAGGATGGTGCCCGGCCGGACAGCCTCTTCGACTGCGGCGGGGTCGACCAGGCCCTCACCGTCCACCGGCAGCACAGTGGTCGCAAAGCCGAACCCGGCGAGGGCACGGCACACTTCCAGGACGGCGGGATGCTCCACGGCGGAGGTGATGATGTGGGTCCCCCTGTCCCTCAACGCCCATGCCGTGCCTTTGATGGCGTGATTATTGGCCTCGGTGCCGCCGCTGGTAAAAACGACCTCCTCCGGGGCACACCCCAGCAGGCCGGCTACCTGTTGACGGGCCTTCTCCACCGCCCGCCGCGGTTCCGAACCGTACCAATGGCTGCTCGACGGATTGCCGAAATGCTCCTCGAGATACGGCCGCATGGCCTCAATAACTTCCGGGGCGTGGGGGGTTGTCGCGTTATAATCAAGATAGATGGGCTTGTTCATGTGCAGTTCCATGGCAGCCCCTCACTCCGCGCTGCGGAGACGATCGCGAAGAATAACATGTCTGTCCGTTCACCTGCGTGCGGGGGGAGGGTTTTTCGATTTCGATCCCGATTTCGATGATATTGGTTGCGCCGGATTGACGAAGTCCGCACCCATCGGGATCTATCCTTGTTCCGGCCCAGGATAACAAGGATAGCCACAGCGTGGCAATATATTTATCGCTCCGCCGCCCCTCCGCCGGTTTGCTCCCCGCCGGCATCGCCGTCCCGGAAGGGATCGCGCCACTCCTTTCCCTGGGACCTGGCCACGTTCGGCTGGACGATCATACCGTCGTATACGTTCAGCCCCTTGCGAAGGGACGCGTTTCCCCGCAGCGCCCGGACCAGGCCTTTGTCGGCAATCTCCAGCGCATAGGGCAGGGTCGCGTTGGTCAGGGCAAAGGTCGAAGTCCGCGGCACCGCCCCCGGCATGTTGGCCACGCCGTAATGGATCACCCCGCCGACGGTGAAAGTCGGCTCGGCATGGGAGGTCGCCCGCGAGGTCTCCACGCACCCCCCCTGGTCGATGGCCACATCGATGATGACGGAACCGGGCCGCATTCGGGCAACCATGTCCCCGCTCACCAGCTTGGGGGCGGCCCCGCCTGGAATCAAGGCGGCCCCGACGACAAGGTCGGAATCCGCCACCTGCCTGCTGATATTGTATTCATTGGAAACCAGGGTGGTGATCCTTCCGCCGTACAGTTCATCGAGGCGGGCAAGGCGTTCCATGTTCGGGCCGATCACGGTGACATGCGCGCCCATGGCCAGGGCCACCCGGGTGGCGTTGATGCCGACAACGCCGGGGCCGAGAATTGTCACCCTGCCGGGATCGACTCCCGGCACCCCGCCAAGCAGTATTCCGGCGCCCCCGTTCGTTCTCTCAAGATAGCGGGCCCCCACCTGAACGGCCATGCGGCCGGCAACCTGGCTCATGGGGGCCAGCAGGGGCAATGAGCCGTCGGCGAACTGGACCGTTTCATAGCCGATTGCGCTTATCTTCCTGCGGCACAGGAATTCCGTCAGCTCCGGCTTGGGAGCCAGGTGGAGGTAGGTGAAAAGGATCTGTCCCGGCCGCAGGTATTCATATTCGGACGGGAGCGGTTCCTTGACCTTGATGATCATCCCGGCCCGGGCAAAAACCTCCGGGGCGCTTTGCACCAGCACCGCACCCACCGCGGCGAATTCGGCATCACTGATGCCGCTGCCGGAGCCCGCCCCCTGTTGCACGAGCACCCTGTGGCCCGCCTTGACCAGTGCGTTGACTCCAGCCGGGACCACCCCCACCCGGAACTCACTGTTCATTATTTCCTTTGGTATACCGATCTCCATTCTTCTCCTCGCGGCTTTCTTCCCGGTTGACTCGGCCGGGACTGTTCGGTACATTAAGTATTACGGCGCACCGAGCCGTCCGACCATCCTCCATATATACCTGTACACGAGTTCGACCGACAATGGAAATCGACAATGAGGACGCCGCCAGGGCGATGATCAAAGAATGGGGGCAGCTCCCGCCGGCGGCGCAACAACGGGAAATCCGCCATGCCATCCAGCGGCTCGAGCTGAGCTGCATGTACTACGAGCAGAAGGGAAACACCAGGGGAGTGGCCCGCTGCGAACGGTCCATCCTCATCCTCGGCGACCGTCTGGCGGCCCTGGCCCAATGAGCGGCCGGCCGCTCAATGCACCGAGCAGGATATGCAGGGATCGTAGGCCCGGACCAGCATGGAGGCGAGGCGTTCGATGTCCCTGTCCGCCATGCCGGCGGCCGCCGCCTCCCTGGCCAGGACCTCGATGTCATGCTGAATGTTGGCGTGGTTCTGCGAAGTGGGAATCACGCAGTCGGCCCTGACGATCCGCCCCTCTTCGTCGAACTCGTACATGTGATACAGCAGGCCGCGGGGGACCTCCACCGCACCGACCCCCCTGCCCGCCGCGGGCCGGACCTCCCGTCTCGGCTCGCCGAATTTTTCCGCCAGCAGCCGGTCAATGAGCAGGAGGGCGTCTTCCACCACGTGCATGCACTCAACGAGCTGGGCGGCGCTGTTCATGAACGGATTGTGGCAGACCGGCTCAAGCTGCAGCAGTTCCGAAAGCTTCCGCGCCCGTTCATGGAGAAGGGAAAAGTTGTTGTTCACCCTGGCCAGGGCGCCCACGGCATAGGAAGAACGGGAGAGCCGCGCCCATTTGGCGGTGGATTGGGGCGTGCAGTACTCATTTGACATCTCCCTGTATTCCCATTCTTTCCGGCGGACGCCGTCGGAGGACTTCAAATCCCCGCCGATAAAGGGATATTCCGTTTCCCCGTGCAGGGAGACAAATTCGGTCTCCCGGCGGAAATCCGGGATGGAGAAACCGGCGAACAGCTCCCCGGACCGCTGCAGGTCGGTGATCGCCGCCCGCAGGCGATGGCGGAGATGGCGCAGCTCATCCCGGGCGGGCAGCATGGTAAACCCGCCGACCACGGTGCGGGTGGGATGGAGCCGGCGGCCGCCGATCAGGTCGCAGGCATCGTTGGCCAGCAGCTTGAGCCGGGCCGCCCGCTGCACCTCCTCGGGGTGGGTATCGATCAGGGGCAGGACGCTCCCGGTGCCGAAAAAATCGGGCGCGACCAGGAAATAGAGATGGAGGATATGGCTCTGCAGGGTTTCCATGTGCTTGAGCAGCAGCCGCAGCCGGTTCGTCTGCCCGTCCGGCTCGATGCCGAAGGCCTGCTCCACGGCGCGGATGCTGGCCAGGGTGTGGCCGATGGAGCAGATGCCGCAGATCCTCCCGCAAATCCAGGGGGCGTTCTCCCATTTCTTGCCGACCAGCATCGCCTCGAAAAAGCGGGGTGTTTCGACAACCTCCCAGGCCGCCTCCCGCACGATGCCGGACTCGATCCTGATCCTGATGTTGCCGTGGCCCTCGACCCTGGTCAGGTGGCGCAGATTGATATCGCAGGAAATGTTCATGTTCCCGGTGACCGTTCCTGTTCGTCCGTTTTTTTCCGCAGCTCGTCGGCAGCATCGCGAAAACCGCCGAAGCACTCCAGGCGGTCGAGGATGACTTCCGCCGTGAATCCGCGGGCTTTCATGATCTCTTCCAATTGGGCGATATTTGCTCCTTCCGCCGGACCCCGACAGCCCCAGCAGCCAAAGCGGTTGTTGGGGCACCAGGCGTCGCAGCCGGCCCGGGTGATCGGTCCCAGGCAGGGCTCCCCCAGGTCATAGAGGCAGATATTCTCGTTGGCCTTGCACTCCATGCAGACGGGGTACTTCGGGTGCACGACCTTCTTGCCGACCACCAGGTCGGTGACGATCCGCTCCACCTCCTCCTTTTTGACGGGACAGCCGTAAATTCTGAGGTCGACGGCGACAAAGTCCTCCAGGGGGTGCGCCGCCATGGTCGTGATCGGAAAATCGCCGTACACGGCCCTGGCCGCAAACCGGGGGTCACTGAAGCGGTTCTTCAACTGGTTGACGCCCCCGAAGCAAGCACAGCTGCCCAGGGCGACGAGCACCTCGGCGTTGCCGCGGATGGCGCGCAGCCGCTCAATCTCATCGGACCGGGTCACGCTGCCCTCGACAAAGGCGATTGCGTACTCATCGCTCCCGCCCGTCATCACCTCCCGGAAGCGGACAATTTCAAGCAGGGACAGAAACTCCGTGAGGGTGGCCTCGTTGTTGAACAGCTGCAGCTGGCACCCTTCGCAGGAGGAAAGCTCGAAAAATGCCGCTTTCGGCCGGGGAGCAGGCACCCCCAGATAATTTCGCTCACCGGTCATGTCAAATTGCCTCTTTCAGGTTCATCACCGACCAGTAGTCGAAAACCGGCCCCTTCAGGCAGGTGTAGGTCGAGCCGATATTGCAGCGGCAGCACTTGCCCCGGCCGCAGTGCATCCGCCGCTCCAGGGAGACGAACATCCGCTGCATGGGCAGCCCGGCCTCGGTCAGAATGTCGCAGACATACCTGAACATCACCGGCGGGCCGCAGACGACGGCGTAGGCGTTGCTGGCCAGCGACCTGCCGCCCTCCAGCTTCTTCTCCAGGATGGCGGTGATAAGACCGACATGACCGTCCCAGCCGGCATCCGGTTCATCCACCGTAATCTGCAGATCGATGTCGAAACGGCGCCAGGCGTCGTACTGATAGGTGAACAGCAGTTTCTGCGGGGTATTGGCCCCGTAGATGAGATTCACCTCTCCGTACCTGCTCCGGCTCTCGAGGATGGAGCACAGGGGGGAGCGGAGGGGCACGATGCCCAAGCCGCCGGCGATGAAGTACATATCGCTGCCCTGCATTTCCTCCACCGGAAACCAGGTGCCGAAGGGGCCGCTGATGCCTACCCGGGTCCCCCTTTTGACCCGGTCCAGGAACCCGGTCAGGTTGCCCACCGCCCGGATGCACAGTTCGATGTCCCCGTGCCGCAGGGGGCTGGAGGAAATGGAAAAGGGAGCTTCGCCGATCCCCGGAAGTTCGAGCATGACAAACTGCCCGGGCCTGAACGTGAAGGAACGGCGCAGGCGGGAATCACAGAGTTGAATCTGGTACAGTTTTTCCGTGCTTGTCAACGGATAGATATTGGTGATCTCGGCCAGGTAACTGTACTCAAAGGCGGCCGGATCTTCTTCCGGCCGCAGCTCCCTGCCGCCGTGCATGGGCGGCGGGGTGAACGGTCTATGCATCTCCCTGGGCCTCCCTTCTGACGCTGGCGATCACTTCAGGGACGGTGATCCCGGCAAGGCAGGCGGTCCCGCAGCGGCCGCAGCCGACGCACAGCGGGGCCTCGAACGCTTCCACGAAGCCGCGGTGCTTGTGATAAAACCGGTACTTGAGCCGGGTATGGCTCTCCGGCCTGAAGTTGTGCCCCCCGGCCACCTCGGCAAAATCGATCAGGTTGCAGGAATAGAGGTGCATCTCCTTGACGGCGCCGCGCAGATCAAGATCAACGTGTTCCTGCACGCCGTAGCAATAGCAGGTGGGACAGACATTGGCGCAGGTCCCGCAGGACAGACATTTTTTCCCCCATTCCAGCCAGACGTCGGCCTGAAACTCCATGTCCAGGATCTTGGTCAGATCGGTGGCATCGACCTGACAGGAAAAGCGGGCCTTTTTCATGTCCCCCTTCTTCATGAACAAGGCGTGGTCCTGGGAAGAAGGGTCCCTGGTACCGACGCCCTTGAGCAGTTCGTACGCCTCGGCGCTCTGCACTTCGACAAAATAGTCCCCGCCGATATCGGTGAGAAACATGTCAAAGCCGTGCAGGACCGTATCGGCGCCCATGGAGCGGCAGAAACATTGCGGCTGCGGGACGCAGTCTATGCCGATGATGAAGGTGCTGCGGCGCTTGGCCGCATAATATGGATTAGGGTAGCTGCTGTCGATCATGACCTTGTCGAGCTTGTTCAGGGCGTTGATGTCGCAGGCGTGCATGCCGAAAAAGGCAATGGGCAGGTAGGCATTGTAATCGACCTTTTTCTCCCAGGTCGTGCCGCTCAGGCTGAACGTGGCCAGCACCTCCCGATGGGGGAGAAAAAACTTCTTGGGCGAATGGGTCGTGGTCGTATAGTCGAGCCGCAGGTCCTCAAACCGGCAGATGGCGTCAAAACCGTACAGCACTTCGCCGTCGGGCCGCCTGGCCTTTTCGACAGGACCGATGATGCGGCGGCTGGAAAGGGCGTCGAACAGCGCCTGCAATCGGTTTTTTGGCAAGACCTTGAAAAGCATGGATTCCGTCCCTGTTGTCCTTCTCCTTTCATTATATAGGAACAAAGGGGGCACCGGTCAAATGGAATTGATTTTCTTTTCCAGATGCCTTTCCAGCCGCCCGGTACATGGGAAACTGGCGCGACCACCCGTGCCGCGATGGGTCGCTTGATTTTTTTGGCCCCAATCAATATATTAATAGTAGTTGCAACAATTGCCGGCCCCGCAAAAGGTGGCTGCGCCGAAGGATCAGTTCAGTAACGTCCTGAATTGCCTTTGCCTTCCCTCCGCGCCCCTTTTGGCGGGATGCTCTTCATCGCCAGCGTAAATGTATCGTGCATGCCAGCGGGTTTTTGAACAATGTCACGAGATACATTCCGCCAAAAAGCTGAGGAACTGCTGGCCCTGGCTGATGTCCGGGTCGACGGCCCCCGCCCCTGGGACATCCGGGTCCACAACGACGACTTTTACCCCGAAGTGCTCTGCCGGGCGTCACTCGGCCTCGGGGAATCCTACATGGACGGCTGGTGGGATTGTCCGGAGCTCGACCAGTTCTTTTTCCGTATTCTGCGGGCCGGGCTTGATTCCTCCGTCAAAAAAGGGACCGAATATTTCTGTCTGCTGCGCTCCGTTCTGTTCAATCTCCAGAAACCGTCCCGGGCCTTTCAAATCGGCCGTCGCCATTACGATATCGGCAACGGCCTCTATGCAGCCATGCTCGACAGGCGGCTGATCTACAGCTGCGCCTGCTGGGACAATGCGTCAACCCTTGATGAGGCCCAGGAGGC
>JALHJD010000337.1 GCA_022837185.1 Desulfobacteraceae bacterium | reverse complement strand
CGCGGAGCCGCTCCTGCTTGATCTTCATGGCCGTCAGGATGCCGGCCAGGGCAACGGCCCCGGTCCCTTGGATGTCATCGTTGAACGATATCAGATCATGGAGGTAGGCATCACGGATGGCAAAGGCGTTCTGCTTGGAAAAGTCCTCCCACTGGCAGAGGGCGTTGGGAAATACATTGCGGAAGGCCCTGGCAAAGCGCTGAACGAAATGGATGTACTCGTCGCCGCTCAGGCGGCGGTGCCGCCAGCCCAGGTATTCGACATCGTTGAGCAGCGCCTCGTTGTTGGTTCCCACGTCCAGGGAAATGGGCAGGCAGTGCCAGGGAGCGATGCCGGCGCCCTGGGTGTACAGCATCAGCTTGCCGACACAGATGGCGATTCCTCCCGCACCCTGGTCGCCGATGCCGAGTATGCCCTGGTTGTCGGTGACAACCGCCACCCGGATGTCGCGGTGGGCAAAACGGCGCAGCACATCCTCGGCCCGGTCGATATTCCCCGGATAGAAATGAAGGCCGTGGGCGGAGCGGAACATGGAGGAGTACTGCTGGCAGGCAAGGCCCACCGTGGGCGTGTAGATGATGGACATGTACCGGGCGATATCGCTTCGGATGAGGGCATGGGCCAGGGTCACGTTGCGGTCGAACAGCGACCGGATGTAGATGAAGCGCTCGAGATCGTCCTCCTTGTTGTCGACCTTGACCCTGCTGTTCTCCACCTGCTTGTCCAGGGTGCGCACGGCCGGCGGCAGCATGGCGACGAGGCCGAGCCGTTCGCGGTCTTCCTCGGTAAAGGCCGTTCCCTTGTTGATGAAACTGTTGCCCGAAACCCTCGTTCCGCTGCTGTAGACATAAAATTCCCTGGTATTGCCGTATTCATCATATCTGAGCATATACGATGGACCGCTCATGTTTGCCTCCGAATGGGTTATGCGTTGACGCCGGACAAGGTAACCTTGTATAGATGAAATTAAAGAATCGCTTTTATTCTATCACTTTTTTGTACAAACAGGCAATGATTAGCTGGCAAAAACTTCTCGGCGACAGCATTTCAGACCCCGCGGAGCTCCCGGAACTGCCCCGGGAGACGGTGGAAGAAATCGAGGAGGTGGCCCGGGTGTATCCGATGCGGATCAACCCCTACTACCTGCGCCTCATGCGGCAGGCCGGACCGGCGATCAGCCGCCAGGCCGTTCCCGACATCCGCGAAATCCGCGATGACACCGGCATGGCCGACCCCCTTGACGAGGAAAACCTGAGCCCGGCGCCCAACCTGGTGCACAAGTATCCCGACCGGGTCCTGTTCCTGGTTTCCGGTCAATGCGCGATGTACTGCCGCTTCTGCACCCGCAAGCGCAAGGTCGGCCGTCCGGAAATGGCGGTCAGCGACTCCACCATCCGCGCCGGTCTCGACTACATCGAAAAAAACCGGCAGGTGCGGGAAGTGCTGCTGTCCGGCGGCGACCCCCTCCTGCTCGGGGACCGGTACCTGGAAAAAATCCTCCGGAGCCTGCGCCGCATCCCCCACGTCGAGGTCATCCGCATCGGCACCAGGGTCCCCTGCACCCTGCCCCAGCGCGTTACCGCCGGCCTGGCCGCCATGCTCCGGAAATACCACCCGCTGTACATCAACACCCACTTCAACCATCCGGCCGAGATCACCCCGGAGGCTTCAGGGGCCTGCGCCATCCTGGCCGACGCCGGCATCCCCCTCGGCTGCCAGACGGTTCTGCTGCGCGGCATCAATGACGACAAGGAAATAATCCGGGATTTGATGTGCCGCCTGGTGCGCATCAGGGTCAAACCGTACTATCTTTTTCAGGCGGACCTGGCCAGGGGAACCGACCACTTCCGCACCCCCATCGACACGGGCCTGGCAATCATGCGGCACCTCATCGGCAGGACCTCCGGCCTCGCCGTTCCCACCTTCGCGGTGGATGCCCCGGGGGGCGGCGGAAAGATCCCCCTGACCCCCGAATACATCCGCTCCCTTGACGAACAGAGCCTGCGGTTCACCAATTACCAGGGGCTCCCGTGCTCCTATCCCAATCCGTCAAAAACCCCGGAAACCGGCGCCGCAACCGACGCCCCGGAGGAAGGCCGGAGGTTGGGGTGCTCCTGAGCTGGGAAAGTTGGCAGCATATCAGAAGTCAGAAGCCAGAGGACAGAAGACAGAAGGTGCTTGCAGCTTCGCTGTGGGGCTGAAGAACCCCCTCATCCGCCCCTTGGGGCACCTTCTCCCCCAGGAGAAGGATGTTGTGAGTCACGTAGGTTGGCGGTGAGCACCGCGA
>JALHJD010000336.1 GCA_022837185.1 Desulfobacteraceae bacterium | reverse complement strand
GCATAGTCCTGGTCAACCATCATGTCGAATCCTTCCAGGAAGTAATCGCGGAAGAACTCGCTCCGCATGTACCCGATGGCGCCGGGCAGCATCCAGCCGAGAAAGTACATTTTGGCCTGTATTTCCAGATTGGTGACGGGGATGTCCCTTGCCTGCAGCCACCGTGTGACGGGCAGCATCCTTTTGTCCCAGGTTTCGGGAAGACTGTGGGGATAGGTCAGGTAAGCGGACTCCCGCAGGCCCTCGGGAACAGAGTTGAAGGAGTAGCGCAGCATTTCCGAGGAAAGAAAAATTGTCGGAACGGCTTCCTCGCCGGCAAGGGTGTCCATGGCGCCCAGATCCTCGGCCCCCAGCCAGAGGATCAGGACCGCCGGCCGGTTGGTGCGGACGATATCCAGCCAGAATTGTCCGGTCGGCCGGTCATCGGGCCCCAGGGGCACGTACCGGGGTTCGGGCCGGGCAAATTTCCGCCAGCTCTCCGCGAAACCCTGCCGCAAGGCTGCACTTTCCGCATTTTCGCGGAAGACAATCACCACCTGGGCGTCGTCGGCAAGCCCTTCACGCGCGTGCAGGAAGCGGGCAGCCGCTTCGCCGGACTGATACAGGCCCTTGGAAAAATACAGGGTGTACCAGTCCGATTCGGCCACCACCGGGAAATCGGTGAGCGGAAAAATGGCGGGAATTTTATGCTGTTCACAGAATTCATGGACCGGACGCCAGCTGCCGGACGCCAGTCCGCCGACAAGGGCGAAGACCGGCTCCTGTGCATAGTAATTTTCCAGTTGGGCCGGCCATGTTTCCTCCGGGCCATGCAGCTCCCACACGTCAAGCTGCAGCCGGCGGTAGGCCTGGTACATTTCGGTCTTGAAGAACGGCCCGGATTCGGCGCGGCGCTCCTGATGCCGGCTCTGGGAGTTGTGGGCCTCTATATGGGCCTGCAGGGTGGTCAGCATGGCCTGCCGGTCTTCCGGAGCAACATTTCCGGCGACCACGGTGGCGAAGCGGATGGTCGAGTCATCCACTCCCGGCGCCGGTTCGACGGACAGGTTCTTGAGATAGTGGACCAGGATGCTCATGTCTTCCTCGCCGAGAAGATAGAGGGGCATGACCGGATTGAGCTTGCGGCCGGCGGGGTCCACGCCGGTCAGCAGCACCCGGGCCAGGCTCCGGTCCGTATACGCGGGCCGGGCGTCTTCTATCTGCCAGTACCGGGGGAGATGCCTCCGGTCATCCATTTTTTCCGCATCGCCTTCGGGGGGACGCCATGCCCCTGTTTTCCTCCGGGGTTTGTACAGTTCCTTGCCGTTGGTCGGCCAGGTGATCACGGTTCCTTCCACCGAACCGAGTCCGCTTCTCTGGTGGCAGTCGTCGCAGGTGAACATTCTGCCGTCCATGGGAATGTCACCCATGACGATCGCCTGCATCGGTTCTCCGGAGGGGAGGATGCCCTCCCGGTACATCTTCTCGCCAAGACGCAGGACCTCGGCATCGGAAATCCCGGCGGGCAGCATTATTTCATCGCTAAGGGCGGAAAGGGCGGACAAGAAGAGACACGCGGCCGTGATCAGCAACATTTTCATGGTCATGGGGTTCCGGTGGTTACTTTTTCAACAGCAATTCATATTCCCGCATGAGGTCGGAGGAGCCGAGCAGCTCGGTGATGCGGATCCAGTGTCTGCTGCCCGGGGCATGCAGGATGGTCAGGGGATAATGGTTCATCTTGTTGACGACATAGGCGTCAAACGCCTTCATGACCCGGATGACATCCTCCCTTTTGCCGGACAGAAAGTCCCAGCCCTCCCGGGCATTGTACCGGGCGAGATATTCTTTCATCACCGGGGGGGTGTCGTTGTCGGGATCAATGGAAATGGATACCAGTCTGACGTTGCCGGCATCCGCTCCCAACTGTTTCTGAAAATGGGAAAACCCGATGGAGAGCACCGGGCAGATGGTCGTGCAGGTCCCATAGATGAAATCAAGGATCACCGGCTTGTCTCCTTCCAGCAGGGACCGGAGGGGAATGCGCTCGCCGTTCTGGTTGATCAGGGTCACGTCCGGGACCGTGTATTTTTCCACACTTCGTTTATATTTGGGCGCGGCCTCGACCTGGCCGGCCAGCAGAACAAAGAGTGCCGGAAGAAAAAACGGCAGTAGAAAGAGATATCGGATTATGCGCATTGTCTCCGTCCTGTTGTAAGGGATAATGCCCGCGGGCGCCGTGCGGCTTTACCGCTTCAGTTAAAATGCTCTGCCATGTTTTGTCCAGCAGAAACGACCGATGGCTGCCGGAGC
>JALHJD010000033.1 GCA_022837185.1 Desulfobacteraceae bacterium | reverse complement strand
CCTTCAACGAGGACCAGGACGGGGTCGAGCACATTTTCCCATTGTTCCGCTTGCTTCCGGCGGAGCACATCGCCGGCCTCCGAGTCATCGGCAAGGGAAACCCCGGCCCGGGCGAGGAGGGAGGAGAGAAAAAGATCGATTCTGTCCGGGTCCTCCGTTTCCCCGGTGGTTTCAATGATTATCCCAAGCAGCGATGCCAGCTTTGTCAGGTTGTCTTCGGTCATGGATTGCTCTTTTCATTCTCAAGCAGCCAGATGATGCTCTTGGGCGGCAGCAGACCGCCGGTTGCGCTTCCGGCCGCAGGAGGGTAGCAGTAGAGAGCCCTTCCGGACCGGGGGAGGGACGTACCGACCGCCTCGTCCTCGAGGTTGAGGAAAACCGTCAATCGGGTCGAATCGGGCATCGTCCAGCGGGCTTGAAGGGAATTGGCCGCCAGGACGGTGCAATCGGCCTGTCCGCCCGTCGTGCCCCTGAGCCGGGGGATTATTTCCCGTTGCCGGCACTGCAGGAGATCCCGGCATTGACGCAGAATCATCCGGTTCTCTTTCTCTTCCAGCTTGTTCCAGTCCAGCCTGGTTCGGAGATAAGTCTCCTCGTCGCAAGGATCGGGAATCAGCCGTCTGGTCTCCGGACTGCTGAACTGCGGGAAGCGGGCGAATTCCTTTTTCCTGCCCTCGGTCACGCTTAATGCAAGTTCGGGGCCGAAATCGGAGAAGAAGTAAAAAGGGGTGCGGGCGCCGAATTCCTCCCCCATGAACAGCAGGGGTGGGGAGGGGGCCAGGAGGATGAGCGCCTGGACCACCAGGAGGTCCCGCAGTGGGCAGAGGGCGATGAGGCGTTCGCCGAGGGCCCGGTTGCCGATCTGGTCGTGGTTCTGCAGAAACGAAACAAAGGCCGTCGGCGGCAGGTGACGGCTCGGCTCGCCGCGGGGCGCGCCGAGCCGGTAGGGCGAGGCCTCGCCCTGGTAGGCGAACCCTTCGGTCAGGCAGCGGCCCAGGCGGCGGATCGGGTCGTCGGCGTAATCGCCGTAGTAGCCGGACTTTTCCCCGGTCAGAAGGACGTGGCAGGCATGGTGGATGTCGTCGTTCCACTGGGCCGTGTACTGCCGAACCTCTCCGGCAGGGGTGCGCTCCAGGTAGGCGGCGCGGTTATGGTCGTTTTCCAGGACCAGGTGGATTTGCCGCCGCCGGCCGGGACCGGCATGGACCCGTTCGGCTATTTCCTCGAGGATGTCGGGCCTGGATTCGTCGACAATGGCGTGCACGGCATCGAAGCGCAGACCGTCAAGATGGTATTCCTCGAGCCAGTACAGGGCATTGGCTATGTAAAAATCCCGGACGGTCCTGCTGCCCGGACCGCTGAAATTGATGGCCGCGCCCCAGGGGGTGTGGACCTTCTCCGTGAAGAAGGCGTCCCCGGCGTACACATGGAGATAATTACCCTCGGGTCCGAAATGGTTGTAGACCACATCGAGCAGGACCATGATGTTTTTGTCGTGGGCGGCCTGGACCAGTTCCTTGAGGTCGTCCGGGGAGCCGTAGCCGTTGTACGGGGCGAAGAGCAGAGTGCCGTCATACCCCCAGTTGAACCGGCCGGGGAAGTGGGCCAGAGGCATGAGTTCGATGGCGGCAATCCCCAGCCCGGCGAGGTAGCCGAGCCGTTCAATGACGCCGGCATAGCTCCCCTGCGGGGAGAAGGCGCCGACATGCAGTTCGTACACCACCGCCTCTTCCCAGGGCCTGCCGGTCCAGTCCCCGTCCCGCCAGCAGAAGGAGGCGGGATCGTACACGACGCTGGGACCATGGACATCGGCGGCCTGCAGGCGGCTGGCCGGGTCGGGGACCAGGAGCCCGCCGTCGATCCTGAACATATAGCCATGGCCGGGCCGGGCCCCGGGGTGGAACAGGACGAACCAGCCGCCCTCCCGTTTTTCCATGGGCAGGTCGCCGTTTGTTCCGTCATCGGTGGTCAAGCGCAGGTCGACCTGCCGGGCGGACGGGGCCCAAAGGCGGAATTCCACTCCGCCGCCGGGCACGATGCGCGCCCCGAAATCCATGGCAAAGGTTCGATGTGTTGTCCCGGGCGCAGAGACGGACATGCATTCGTTTCCGCTCTCCCAGCAGTTATTGCTGGGGATTCAGGGCCGGCAGAAACATGGCCCAGGGGAATTTGTACAGGTGCAGTTTGGCCACATATGCATCAGATCCTCCGGGCGTGAACGGCCTGACCGGTCTACCCCAGGTCGCGAAGGTTTCACCCGCCACATAGACGATGTCCTCTCCCGCCAGCAAGATTGCATCGCCGTAATCCTGCCCTGTTCCGCCGGTAAAGCTGTTTTTGCGCAATACACCGCCATTGTCCAGTTTGGCGACAAAGGCGTCGATCATTCCCGTGAAGTTGTTGATCGGATTGCCCCATGCGGCCGAACTGCCACCGCCTAGATAAACATTGCCGCTTGCATCAACAGCGATCGAGGATCCATAATCAAAGCCGGTCCCCCCCAGAAATGCATGCCATTGTCTATGCCCGGTGCTGTCGAGTTTGACAGCAAAAGCATCGCTTGTGCCACCAGGGGTAAAAGAACTGACCGGATTGGATCCCCAGGCGGCATAACTTTCCCCCGCCACGAAGATGTTGCCGTTTACATCCACGGCAACCGAGTAGCCGTAATCAGTACCGGTTCCCCCAAGGAAGGTGTGCCATTGCCTGACGCCGAGGTTGTTCAGCTTGGCGGCAAAGACATCGTATCCTCCTGCATAGACGTTGACCGGGTTTGTACCCCAGGAAACGGTACTGTCCCCGACGACGACCACGTTGTTGTCGCTGTCGGCGGCAATGGCCCATGCCAGGCATTCCGCGGTATCACCGGCTGCACCCATGAAGGTGTTCCATTGCCAATTGCCGTCGTTGCCGTTCAGGCTTACAACAAAGGCGTCCGCCAAGGCTCCTCCGTGTTCTACCTCCGGGGAGCCCCAGGTATTCGCACTGCCGCCGGTGACATACACGTTGTTGTCGTTGATAGCCAAGGCATAACCACGGTCGTCGCCGAAGGTGCCAAGGAAGGTTTGCCAGAGTGCGCTTCCCCCGGGGTCAAGCTTGACAGCAAAGGCGTCGAATTCCGAAGTGTAGGGATTTGCTGGAGTTACGGACTGGGATAGGTTCCAGTCGGCGTTGCTGAACCCGCTTGCATACACATTACCACTGCCGTCAACAGCGATTCCTGTTCCGATATCAATGCCGCTTCCCCCCAGAAAAGTATGCCACAACAACGCGCCGCTGCCATCGAGTTTGGCAATAAAGGCATCACTTTCACCTTCTGTAAAGGGACGTACCGGATTGGTACCCCACCAGGCAGAGGAACTTAAGCCCGTCACATATACATTGCCGGTGCTGTCCATTGCCATGGCCGTTGCGGCATCATCACCGGTTCCTCCCAGAAATGTGTTCCACTGCAGGACCGGATCGATGGTCAGGGGATGGGCCGGATTATAGGGGCCAAGGGAAAAGCCGACTTCAGGCCCGGCGGCCGGGTTCTCGGCAAGACGGAAGGCAACGGCCACGGGTACCCGGCGGCCGTCGATGTCCTGCCAGGCTGCCGGGGCCGACTCGCGCATCAGGCCCCTCGCGTACTCGATCCGCAGGCTGCCGTCGGGTTCAAGGTGGACCGGGGCGTTGTAGCGCAGACGTATGTGCGCAGGATCCGCCCCTGGTTGGAGCAGATAGGTGCTGCGGAGGATGCCCCCGTTTGTCTTGTCGTAGAACAGGGTGATGCCGGGCCACAATCCGGGGTAGGAAACCCGGCCAAGGCTCCCCGATTTACCCTGAGCAGAGGCCGAAGCATCGGCCACGGGCGTTACCGGCGCAGCGCCGGCAAACTCGACCCTGTATGCATGGTTGCCCCCGACAACGGCGAGGCTGTCCGGCTGAAAGCCCAGCACATGGCCGGCCGCGGTACGCTGCAGCAGGTCGGGAGGAGCATCAGGCAGCCCGGCCTGCGCGGGCGAAGCCGGTATCAGCAAGACACCGGCGAACAGGAGAAGCATCATGAGCAACGAACTGATACTGCGTAAGCGGATACGGCCCCAATCTGATCGAGTCATATTGTTCCTCCCTTTCTCTCCGGTTATTTCGTGGCGAAACTCTTTCAATAACCCTGTGCGCTTGCCGGGCGGGCTTTCCCCACGGGCTGCCTTTGGCGATGGAAACACTTCTTCACGGCGCTGTGCGGATAAGTCGGCCGGCTTGGCCTGCCCATTGGATATTGTATCGCGATAGAGTAAATTTTTACAGAGTAATGCGCAGCCAGTCAAAGAATATCCGTCCCGGCTGCACCGGGAAAGTCGGCAGGCATCAGTCGGCAGCCTGAAGTTTGAAGCCTGCCGGCTTGCCGGTTTGGACATCCCCTCACCCGGCCTCCGGCCACCCTCTCCCCCTGGAGAGGGGATATTGAAAAAAACTTTCTGCCCGAGAGAGAAGGTGCCCGGAGGGCGGATGAGGGGGAAGCGGGGGGCAGAGAAGATGTTGGGTCGAGCCCAGCGAACCCCAACAATTTCCTCAGGTTGTGTTGGAATTTGCGGTATTCACTCCAACCCGCTTCTGCTCCGGGAGCCGGCTGGCCTCCCGGAATGTGTTTCATGGGACGACCGGTTGATCCGGTGAGGACGGGGCAAGCAGTTTTCCCGCGTCGGCGGGTTCCAGGCCGAAGTTGTGTGCGATGGCGCTCCAGCTCAGGCCCTCCTGCCGGTGCAGGGCAAGAATCGCAGCAGGCTCGGTGCCGCTGTGATCGGCAAGAGTCAGGAGCAGGACAATTTCCCGGAGTTCGAGGCCGTCTTGTTGCAATGTTTCAATTTCCCGGGGTTGCCGGGCAAAGCGCTCCCTGATCATCTTCTCCATGACCCTGCCGGCAGCCTGTTCGTCGGGCATGCCGGAACGGATTTGACCCAGGAGGTCGTCCGCACCGCCGGGAGGCACGGGCAGCTCCCCGACGGCTTCCTGCCAGGTCCTGCTCTGTTTCAGGGTCAGCAGCCGGTCCACATCCGATCCGGTTTGCACGGCGATATGCAGGGCGATGAGCAGGTCACTGTTGGACGTCCCGCCCTGCATCTTCATCAGGACGATCTGACGCTTGGCAATGTCGAAATGGGCGGCCAGGAGGGAATTGAACACGGTTGTGAGCAGATAGGCGTCCGACGAAAACGGATCGGCGGGGTTGTAGGCGCGGTCGCGGAAGCAATGGCAGGCCGCCGTCATATTGGCGGAGGCGGCCGGGCCCGGGAAAAGCAGGGCAAGGCCGAGGAGGAAAAAAAACAGGGGGGGAAGTCGGCGTTTCATAACAGGTCTCAATCACCGGCAGCGGGTGCCGAAGCGTAGCCGTTGGGATTCTTCACCTGCCAGTTCCAGGCGTCCGCGCACATCTCTTCCAGGCCCAGTTCCGCTTTCCAGCCCAGTTCCCTCTCGGCCAGCGAGGGATCGGCGTAGCAGCAGGCAATGTCCCCGGGCCGCCGGCCGGTGATCGCATAGGTGATCGTCCTGCCGCTGGCCCTGGAAAAGGCCTTGACCATATCCATTACGCTGTATCCCCGGCCGGTTCCCAGGTTGTAGGTAACCACGCCCGGATCTTCCCCGAGTTTGTCCAGGGCCTTGAGATGGCCGCGGGCCAGGTCGACGACATGGATATAATCCCGGATGCCCGTGCCGTCGTACGTGTCATAGTCATTGCCGAAGATGAACAGTTTTTCCAGTTTACCGACCGCCACCTGGGCGATATACGGCATCAGGTTGTTGGGAATGCCGTTGGGGTCCTCGCCGATCTCTCCGCTGCGGTGCGCCCCGACGGGATTGAAATACCGCAGCAGGGCGACATTCCATGCCGGATCGGCCGCGTGCACATCGCGGAGCAGGTTTTCGATAATGAGCTTGGTCCTGCCGTACGGATTGGTGCAGGACAGGGGAAAATCCTCGCGGATCGGCACGGTGGAGGGTTCGCCGTATACGGTCGCCGATGAGCTGAAGACGAGGTTTTTCACGTTTCGCCGCTGCATGACCTCGCAGAGATTGATGGTGCCGACGATGTTGTTCCGGTAGTAGAGCAGAGGCCTGGACGTCGACTCCCCGACCGCCTTCAGGCCGGCGAAATGAATGACCGCCGCGGCGTCGTCGCACACTTCGAAGATGCGGTCCACGGCTTCGATATCCAGCAGGTCGGTTTCAAAAAAAGCCAGGGGCCTGCCGCTGAGCATCTCAACCCGCCTGAGGGATTCCTCATGGGAATTGACAAGGTTGTCGATGACCGTAACCTGGTGGCCGGCCTGCAGCAGTTCCAGGCAGGTATGGCTGCCGATATATCCGGCCCCGCCGGTGACAATGATGTGCATGCCTTCTCCTTTGCAGAAGTTTGAAAAGTGAGATTAGCTGAAATCGTGGAAAAAGGCAACCGCAGCGGCGGAGCGCAATGCGCCGGCAACCGGTTGCCGGGCCTGCGGACGCCCCCGAAAAGAGCGGAATCGAGCCGCTCTATCCTGTACCATGAAATCCTGATCGACTTCAAAATGAAATCCTGATAATATCCAACTGTTGTGATAATTAATAGAGCCCGCGAAAGCGGGATCGGGATCGACATCGAAAGATAATAGTGTCCGGTTGGGAGAAACGAAATGTCTCCCATCTGGTGGGGAGTGCAGAGAGGGATCCGTGAAGTTACGGAGGTTGGGGTGAGTTCACGAACCCCCACACAAAACTGCCGACTGCCGACTGCCGACTCCGGCGCAGCCGGTCCGATTTCGATTTCGATAAAAGCAAAAGTGTGGGGAGGTGCAACCATGCCGTATGTCAGCATCAGAGTGGCCGGGACCCTGACAAGGGACCAGAAGGCGAAAATCGCCGACGGGGTAACCAGGGTGATCGCCACGGAAACCGGCAAGCCGGAAAGCTCGATCCTGATCTTCATCGATGAGGAAAAGAGGGAAAACATAGCCAGCGGCGGCAAGCTGCTCGACGAAAACTGATCATGCCCGGCGACGAGCAGCGCGCCGCGGAGCGCCTTGCCGAACTGCGCAGGGAAATCAGCTATCACGATCATCGATATTACGTCCTGGACGACCCGGTCATATCGGATGCCGAATATGACCTGCTGTTCAGGGAGCTTCTCGAGCTCGAGCAACGGTATCCCCATCTGGTCACTCCTGATTCTCCGAGTCTCAGGGTCGGAGGAGAGCCGCTCTCCGCCTTTGCGGAGGTGGCGCATCCCTTTCCCATGTACGGCCTGGACAATGTTTTCGACGAGGAGGAGTTCAGGGCCTTTGACCGGAAGGTCAAGCGCTACCTGCAGCGCAATGAGGAGATAGCCTATTTTGTCGAACCCAAGCTTGACGGCCTGGCGGTGGAACTGATCTATGAGCGGGGCCTGTTCACCCTCGGCTCCACCCGGGGAAACGGCATGGTCGGGGAAGACATCACCCCGCAGCTGCGCACCGTCCAGGCCATCCCCCTGCGGCTGCGAGACGTGGGGCGGTCCCTGCCGGAGCAGTTGATCGTCAGGGGCGAGGTCTATCTCCCCCGCAAGGGTTTTGCCGAACTGAACCGTCAGCGCCTGGAAGAGGGTGAGCCGCTGTTTGCCAACCCCCGCAACGCCGCCGCCGGGTCCCTGCGGCAGCTTGATCCCCAAATCACGGCCCGGCGGCCCCTGTCCTTTTTCGTCTACGGCGTCGGTGATGCCTCCGTCGTCCCGGTCCGGCGGCAGAGCGAGCTTATGGACTACTTCGCCGACCTCGGCTTCAGGGTGAACCCGTTCACCAGGAGATGCGAAACCCTGGAAGAGGCGGCCGGCTGGTACCATCATCTGCTGGAGATGCGGCATCAACTGGAATACGAGATCGACGGCATCGTGGTCAAGGTGGACTCGTTCGACCTGCAGCATCGGCTCGGCATGACCACCCGGGCGCCTCGCTGGGCGGTGGCCTGGAAATTTCCCGCCACCCAGGTCACCACCAGGATGACCGGGGTGGAATTCCAGGTCGGCCGCACCGGGGCCGTGACCCCGGTGGCGATCCTCGAGCCGGTCAATGTCAACGGGGTGACCGTCAGGCGGGCCACCCTGCACAACCAGGATGAAATAGAGCGCAAGGACCTGCGGATCGGCGACCAGGTGCTGGTCCAGCGGGCCGGCGACGTCATCCCCGAGGTGGTCAAGCCCATCGTCGATGTGCGGACCGGCGGAGAACAGGAAATTCACTTCCCGCAAAAATGTCCCGAGTGCGGCCACCGGCTGGTACGGCCGGAGAACGAGGCGGTGACCAGGTGCGTCAATCCCCACTGCCCGGCCCAGCGGCTGCGAAGCCTGATTTACTTCGCCGGCCGGGGCGGGCTGGATATCGAGGGACTGGGCTGGAAAAACATGGAGCAGTTGGTCGCCGCCGGGCTGGTTGCCGATATACCTGATATTTTCAAGCTCCGGGTCGAGGATCTGGAAGAGCTTGAAGGGTGGGGCCGGAAATCAGCGGACAACGCGGTCCGGGCAATCCGCTCGTCTGCCAGAACGAGCCTGGCGAAATTCATCCAGGCCCTGGGCATCCGGTATATCGGCGAGGTGAATGCCGGCCTGCTGGCCCGCCACTTCGGGAGCCTGGAGAAAATAATGGCGGCAACGCTGCCGGAACTCCTTGAAGTGGAAGGAATCGGCGCTCAGGCCGCCGCCAGTCTGGTCGAGTATTTTTCGGATCCCGCGGTGTGCAGCATGATCGCCAGACTGCTGGACTGCGGTCTGGAAATCGTCCCGGAGCGGACCGAGGGGCAGCAGCTTGCCGGCCGGGTTTTTCTTTTTACCGGCACCCTGTCGGCGATGTCGAGAAATGAAGCCAAGCAGAGGGTCAAGGCCCTGGGAGGCCAGGTCGTTTCAGCCATCAGCCGTAGGGTGACCGACCTGGTTGCGGGCGACAAGCCGGGGAGCAAGCTGACGGAAGCTGAAAAGCTGGGGATCAGGATCCTCGGCGAGGAAGAGTTTAACCGGATCATTGGACAGCAGGGTGGATGACAATGAAGAGCAGACGGGTGCACGTGATCGTGCACGGCCTTGTTCAGGGAGTGTTTTTTCGGGATTACACCAGGAGACAGGCATGGATACTGGAAGTCAACGGCTGGGTCCGCAACCGGCGCGACGGGACCGTTGAAGCGGTGATCGAGGGAGAGGAGGACAGGGTGGCGGCGATGATTGACTGGCTGCACACGGGGTCCCCCCATTCGGTGGTCGAATCCGTTGACGTCCGGGACGAAGAACCCCTCGGTGAGAAAGGGTTTGATATCAGGTACTGATTTCCCGCAAATACAGCGCAGCAGAAAGAGAGAGGAATGAAAAAAGTTCAGATGCCGTCCGGCAGGCCCCTGGGGAGGATTGTCTGCCCGCATTGCGGCAATGACAGGGAATTCATCGAGGTTGCCCGCAATGTCGTTGTGACCACGAAGTATGTGCAGAACAATGACGGCAGCTTTACCCCCGTAGAGGACGACAGCGAGGTGACGGGCAAGGTTGAGCTCTACTGCGGCGAATGCGACGCCGATGTCAGTTTTTTCCACGACCACCTGACCGAGATGCTCTTCTGACCATGGCCCCCCGGATAATTCACGACAACGATTCACTGTTCGACCGGTATCACGAACTGGCGGCAGGGGATATCGTTGTCGGCAGGGTGCGGCTGCGGCGCGGAGAGGAGCACCTGCTTCTCGACCTGGAGGCGCGGGGGATCAAGCTTGTCCCCTCCGCGACCGCGCAGCTCTGCAGCCGCTCCAAGGTGTTCCAGGCAAGAATTCTGGATCGCTTCATGGTGCCCGGCACGGCGCCGGTTTATGACCCGCACGACCTGATGCGCCTGCTCACCGAATACGGCCGCCGGGGCGTGGGCCGGACTGTCTGCAAGCTTGACCGGGCAAACGGCGGCCAGGGAGTACTGCTGTTCCCGTCGTTGGAGGACGTCTACAATCAGGCCGTTCCCGGTTCGCTGCCCTTTCCCTTTGTCGTCCAGCCGTTTGTCGACGGGAGCCGGGACGTCCGGGTTGTCCTGCTGGGAGAGTACGTGGAGGCCTATGAACGGCGGAATCCCGGAAATTTCCGGCATAATCTGCATTGCGGAGGAGAAAGCATCCCATGGGAACCGGGCCGGAAAGAGCTTGATCTCTGCCGGCAGGCCATGGAAAGGGCGGGCTTTCTCTACGCCCATGTTGACGTGCTGGTTGCGCCCGATGGCGCGGTGTATCTGAATGAAATAAATCTGCGGGGCGGGTTGCGGGGGGCGGCGATCGGCCAGCGGGAATATCTCCAGGCGGTCGACCTGATCCATTCCCGGGTGCTGGCTGGACTGCGGAAAGAAACCTGAGAGTGTTCCGCCTGCGGTTCGGGGGGTGGGAAGTGGCAGCGCCCCACCCCGCTGCGGGGACGAATGAGCGGAATCAAATGTTTGCGCTGCCGGCTGTGCAGGGAAAAATTCGTAGGTCGGGGTGAGCTTGCGAACCCCGACACAAAGCTCGTGGGAATTGTTGGAGTTCGCGAGCTCACTCCAACCTACGAAACTGCGACCTATCTGTTTGATCTACCGTTATGTTGTTGATGAGTCCGGAGTTTGCCGACAGGGCTGGATGGGATGAAGGCGCAGGAGATGTCGTAGGTTGGCGGTAAGCGCAGCGAACCCCAACAATTCCTATAGGTTAGGTTGGGCTTTGCGAGCTCATCCACTTCTGCCCGATCCAACGTCATGGTCTTCACGAGCTGAGGATTGTTGGTAATCAACAAAAAAAAAGGAAGACTGATCCTTCAGCCTTCCTTTTGTGCGAATCAGGGATGGTACTGAATCAGACGCATCCTGTCGGTTTCGGCAGCCCGGCCATTTTACAGGCTCCCTTACCGGGTCCGCTCGGGAAAAGCTCGTAGATCCTCTTCAGAGGGAAGCCGGTGGTCTTGGACAGAATCCGAACCATGGGGGCGATGCCGTTCTTCTTGTAGTATTCCTGAAGTGCGTCAATAACTTTCTGGTGCTCGTCGGTCAACTCGGAAATACCTTCGATTGTCTTTACATAGTCAACCCAGTTTTCATCCCACTCTTCCATGCCATTGGCGAGGAAGCCGTCTTCGTCTACAGCGTAGCTTTTTCCATTGTGCTCGATAGTTGCCATGTTATCCTCCTTGCGGCAATGTATTAACGTCCATGCAAACTAAATCTTACCCCTGTCATAATGAGTAAAATTGATTTACTATAGGGTAAAATCTTTGTCAAGCAAACAACATTATTTTTTTGAATGAATGAGCAATCAGTTTTTCCCCTGGCAACTTTCCTTTTTTCCTTGTAAAAATCCCATGTTTTCAGGATGATTCGATGCCGCCCGCCGGCGGCGAAAAGTTTTTATATCCGCCGGAAACGGCGCTGTTCGTCTTTTCATGATTCAGGAGCGAAAACCCCATGCTGAATATTTTACGTAAGAAAGCCCAGTCCATCGTTATCCAGGCCGTCGTTCTGATTATCGCCATCGTTTTCATTTTCTGGGGTGTGGGGACGAACATCGGCGGCAAGAGAAACATGCTGGCCTCCGTCAACGGAGTGGAAATCCCGTATCAGGATTATCAGCGAAACTACGATAACGCCGTGGAAAACCTCCGCGTCCAGTTCGGAGGCTCCATTCCCCAAGGTCTGCTCGAAGGACTCGACCTGAACCGCCAGGTGCTGAACCAGTTGATTCAGGCTGAAATCCTCCGGCAGGGAGGCCGCAAGATGGGAATCACCGTCAGCAAACTGGCCACCCAGGAGGAAATCATGGACATGGAGGTCTTCCAGACCGACGGTCAGTTCGATCTGGCCCGTTACCGGGAGATCCTCAGCCAGAACCGGATGACGCCGACCGTGTTCGAGGCCGGCCTGCGCAATGACCTGCTCACCAGCAAGGTCACCGAGGCGATCCGAAGTTTCGCCCTGGTCACCGACAACCAGGTGGAAACCGTTGCCGCCTATGCCGGCGAAGAGGTGAAACTGGCCTATGCCGCGGTGCGCGGTGAAGATATGACGGCCAGGGTGCGGATCGAGGAGGAGGCGCTGGCCGCCTGGTACGACGAACGGAAAAACGACTATCTCTCCGACCCGAAGATCCGTCTGCAGTATCTGTTTTTCAGCTATGACGACGATCTCGGCCAACTGACGGTCACCGACGAGGCGGTCAGGGCGTACTACGAGGAGAACATCGGCACCTATTCCGTCCCGGAAAGGCGCCGTGCCAGGCATATCCTCCTGCGGGTTTCGGAAAGCGATGATGCCGGGGTCCGGGCCGCCAGGAAGAAGAAGGCGGAGGAGATTTTGGAGATGGCGCGGGAGGGGAACGATTTCGCCGAGCTCGCCAGACAGTATTCCGAGGATCCTTCCGCCGCCAATGGGGGCGATCTCGGCTTTTTTAGCCGGGGCGCAATGGTTGAGCCGTTTGACGATGCCGTTTTCCGGATGCAGCCCGGCGACATCAGCGAGGTGGTGGAGACGGTTTTCGGCTTTCATATCATCAACCTGGAAGAGGTCAGTCAGTCAGGTGTCCGTTCCCTTGACGAGGTCAGGGACGAAATCGTCGACCAACTGAAGCAGAAGGTGGTCAAGGGGACTACCTTCAAGCGCGCTTCACAAGCCTACGAGGATATCATCCGGGCCGGAAGCCTGGCGAATTATACCGCCGGCGGAGAAGGGGAACCGGTTACTCAGACCGACTATTTTTCCCGCAATGAGCCGTCCGGTCCGCCGGTTTCCGACCCCAGGTTCCTGCAGGAGGCATTCAGGCTGAAGAAGGGGGAGTTGAGTTCGCTGGTGGAAACAGGCGATGGCTATGCCATCCTTTTTGTCGATGATGTCCAGGAGCCGCAGGTTCCGGCACTGGAAGCCGTCCGCGAACAGGTCGAAGTCGATTACCGGAGAGCAAGGAGCCTGGAACTGGCCCGAGAGGAAGCGGAAAGACTGCTCAACGAGGCCCGGGACAAAAAAAGCCTTGCCGCTGCCGTGCCGGCGGAGATCGGGATCAAGGAATCAGGCTATATCCGGCACACGGATCCGGCATCTGCGGGAGAAGTGCCGGCCCAGGTTGTGCAGGAAGCATTTGAGCTGTCCGCCGGAGAAAAGCTGCCGCAGCAGCCGGCTGCCGTCGGTGATGCCTTCTACCTGTTCGAGCTCGTTGAAAAAAGGCAGGGGGACCGGTCCATGGACGAAAGCGAGCGCGCCAAGCTCCGCGAACAATTGCTCACCTCGGTGGAGAACGAATTGATGACCGGATGGCTGACCTGGATGGAAAGCAAGGCGGATATCTGGGTCAATGAACAGCTTCTGCGATAGGATCCGGCTGCGCAGGGAGTCTTGACTCGGCAGTCGGCAGTCGGCAGTCGGCAGTCGACAGTTTGGGATTTGAAGCCTGTCGTCTTGTCAGCGTTGCAAAACCCTTCTCCCGGGGAGGTAAGCGAACAAGTGAGACTCCGGGTAGGTGCCCCGGTGGGGCGGATGAGGGGGATTCCCCTGACAGCCTACAGGCTAAACACCTGATCCGCTCGGATACGTGAGCCTGCAGGCGAACCACCAAAACTGCTCATGCGTGGCGGAGAAATTTTCGATTTCGATTTCGATACCGATTTCGATTTCAATGGGGGTTTCCTGCACGGCGCGCAGCCTGTAGGTTGGGGTGAGCCAGAGAACCCCAACAATTCCGATCGGTTACGTTGGTCTTTGCGAGCTCGGCCCAACATGCGACTTGTATTCATTATCACCGGCGACTTTCCTCAATTCGTAATTCTGCATTCATAATTCGACAGATTCCCTTCCTGCATCGGCGGTTCATATTTTTTTTATTAAATAAACACCGTTTCCGTGGTATATTATTATTTCTTTTGGTTTTTTTTGTGCATTCTATTTCCGGATCCCCATGATTGCTGAACAGGAACAGGCTGCTCTCTCGGTCATCGCGGCCCTGCCGCCGTTTGAAAAATCACTGCTGCTTTGCATATCGGTAATTTACGAGCCGGTCTCAGCCGCCTTTCTGCTGACCTGCATGCAGAAAGCGGACTTCGGTGGGCTTGGAACTTTCCGCCCCGGAAAGGAGGAATTGCAGGCAGCGATAATGGAGCTGCGCCGGAAAAAACTCCTGGACGAGAAAAACCGCCTTCACCAGCCCCTGGTTGAATACGTTACCAGGCATGCGATAGAGCTGGGCATCTTCCCCGAGCTTGCCGCCGTTGTCGAGAAGCAGGCCCCCGTGTCCTACCAGTACGGCAAGCGGACCACCAGGTGCTGGCGGGCCATGCGCCAGTTCCGCATCGGCGTCTACAGCAGGGATTTTGACAAGATCGAAGAGGCGCAGATTTTTCTCGACGAGCACTGCCGGACAAGTTTTGCCGGGAAAGCGCCGGCGGTCCCGGTTGCGGCCGAGGCCTTTGATGCCGGCTGGTTCGGCGGCCTGCCCGGCTCCCTCCAGTTTTACCTCCTTGAGCAGATTTTGCGGTACAGCATGGCGCGGCTGCAACATTACCCGCCGGTACTGGATTATCTTGAAGATGAATCGGTCATAACCGTTTCGCCCGATGAACAGGTTCCTTTTCACCGCCTGCTGGCCGGATATCTGCTCCTGCAGGGGCGGCTGGACAACCTTGAACAGTTGCTGGACCGCCATGCCGAGTCCTTCAAGGCTTCCGGGTTTGCCGGCACGGTCACATTCCTGCGTGGTGATTCCGGCGCCGCCTTTGATCTCTTTGACGCCGACTTGCGGACCCTGCATGATTTTTTTGGGGACAGGCGCGCGTTTTTTTTCGGTCTGCCGGGACTGTTCTGTCTCCTCGCTCTGCTGGAAAGAAACCGGGACGAAGACCGGGAGTTGATCAGGGGATATGTGTCATCAGCCCTTGACAGGTACAGCGGATGCCCGGAGGAGGTGCCTTACCTGTTCATCAATGCGGTTGCCTGCTCCATGGACGACGAACTCTCCGACATGATGGATCTGACCGAGCAGCTTCAGGCCGACGAAAGCAGCCTGACCCGGCTGCTTGCGACCTTCTGCCTGTACTGGATGGGGGTCGAGATTCCCGGTGAGTTCAGGGACCGCCTGGTTTCCATCCATGAACGGGCCGCCGGAAACGGCTTTTCGTGGCTGGCCATGGAATCCGCCATGCTGCTGGATGAATTGGGGAAAAGCGGACGGGATTACGGCATAATCGGCGAAGCATACCGGCGCGATCTGCGCTGCAGGTCGATAGTCCAGATCATCGAAACGGGCAAATCGTGGAAACACAGCCTGCAGGAGCTGATCAACCTGACCAGTACGGTCAAGGAACAGGAGAGAAATACCCGACTGGCCTGGATGGTACGCTATGCGGACGGTATCCTGCACCTGGTTCCCAAAGAGCAGAAGAAAAAGGCCTCCGGAGAGTGGAGCAAGGGCCGGACCCTGGCCTTGAGCCGTCTGGCCGACCAGGCCGACCTCGATTACCTCAGCGCACATGACCGCAGAATCTGCGCTGCCTTGACACCCGTTGACGAGGTGTCAGGCAGGTCCGGCGGCTATGTTTTTGACCCGGAAGCGGCCCTGCCTGCCCTGATCGGCCATCCCCTGGTATTTCTGGAAAAGTCGCCGCAGACCCCGGTGGAGATCGTCGCCGGTGAACCCGAACTGCTGGTTGAGCAGCAGGGCGATTATCTGTTCATTCATTTTACCCAGGACATCGGGGAAGGCAATGTGGCGATCTGGCAGGAGACCCCCACCCGCTTCAAGGTTATCCGGGTTGATGACAACCACAGGCGGGTGGCCGCCATTACCGGGCGCAAGGGTCTGCGGGTGCCATTGTCCGCCAGCGCCCAGCTGTTGGAAGTCATCGGCAGCATCGCCTCGTTCATGACCGTGCATTCATCGTTGGGGGTGGACATCGTCAACCGCGATGTCGAATTCGTCGAGGCCGATCCCACCATCCACCTCCACTTCATCCCCTACGGCAGCGGCTTCCGGCTGGAAATGTTCGTTCAGCCGTTTCCTGGAGGGGGGCCCTATCTCAAGCCCGGCGCGGGAGTCGCCAATATAGTGGCCGAGGTGAACGGCAGGCGGCTGCAGACAAGGCGCAACCTCAAGCTCGAGGAGGAGAAAGCCCGGGAGATAGAGGAAAGCTGTCCCATCCTTGACCTGGCCGTTGACCTGGAGCAGGAGAACAAGCGGGAATGGCATCTTTTTGATCCGGAAGAGTGCCTTCAGGCCCTGCTGGAGCTTGAGGAAATTCGAGACAGGATCGTGCTCGAATGGCCGGAAGGGGGAAAGCTGTCCGTCAGCCGCCAGACCGGGGTCAACCAGCTGAATCTCAATATCCGCACCAGCCAGCAGGACTGGTTCGGGATCAGCGGTACCCTGGACATCGACCAGGATGAAGTCATTGAGCTGAAGATTTTGCTGGACAGGGTGAAGCAGTCCCGCAGCCGGTTCATTCCCATAGGCGACTCACAGTTCCTGGCCTTGACGCAGGAGTTCCGCAAGCGCCTGGACGAACTCATCCTTCTCTCCGAAACCAGGCACGAAGGCAAAGACAATGAGATATTCATTCATCCCCTGGCGGCCCTCGCCCTGGAGGACCTGACCCGGGAGGCGAAAACCCGGGCCGACGAGGGCTGGAAAAAGCGTCTGCGGCTGATCCGGGAGGCCCAGGAACTGGTCCCGGAGGTGCCGTCCACCCTCCAGGCCGAGTTGCGCGACTACCAGGTAGAGGGCTTTGTCTGGATGGCGCAGTTGGCGCATCTCGGCGTCGGGGCCTGCCTGGCCGACGACAT
>JALHJD010000335.1 GCA_022837185.1 Desulfobacteraceae bacterium | reverse complement strand
GCGATGACCTGGGACCGTTCCTGTATCTCTGTCAGTTCAGCAAAGCCTGATCCTGCCGACGTGACGGGGCGGCGGTCATGTCCTGAGACTGCCAACTGCCGACTGCCGACTGCCGACTGCCACATCTGTCCTGCTTGGAACTGAAAAGCTCATTGCCTATCAGGTAATGATTCTTATTTTATAAGGTAAGGGAAAAAGGATTCCTCGTCCGGATGATGCTGTGATTAATGACCAGGTTTTCCTGAAGAACAACATGAGAACACAGCATTGAAGACAGGAGGTACATTATGGCCAGCAGATATTATTGCTCGAGTGTGGCTGCGGAGCTGGAGATGTGGAGCGAAAGGCTGCACAAGCTGTCCAGCGAGATAGACAGGATCCCGTCTATCAACAAATATAAATTACAACCCCAGATCGACGAACTGCATATTATCATGACCGAGCTGGATGACAGGATGTGCGAACTGCTTGAATCCTGCCCGACCGTCGAGGAAGGGGTTCCGACCATGGAGGAAGAAAGCAGCTTCGGAGTGAAGCATACATTCAGCCCTGAGAGAAATGAGAAGTTCGACTATGATTTCGGCGGCTGATGCCGGCGGACTCTAAATTCGAATAATTGCTGACAAACAGTAGTTCGCCGGGGCCTTGGCCCCGGCTTTTTTGTTTTTGCGCTCGAGTTCCGCCTGGAGCGCGACACGGTTTTCCCTTTGCCGCCCTTGAGCCTGCGGGCAGGTCCATCCGCCTGCCTGGTATTCCACAGCCGGCGGAAAACCACTTTCTTTGGCGCAAGACCTGCCCTCAGGTCTGCTCCGCGCCGGAAAACTCAGCGTTGCCGCCTGCCGCCGCCCTGTCCTGATCGGTCTCGCGCCGGGCCAGCCAATCGTTGACAAAGAGTTCGACCTCGGGGTCGGCGGAGGTATTGCCGCGGCCTCTTATTTCCTGCACGCGGGATGTTCCGTGCAGGGGATTTCTTCTGATGAGAACCGTCGCCGGCGGTCTCCGCGGCACCTGAACATGATAGGCGTACAGTTCTCCATTTGCCTCGACGATGTCATGGGCATAGGTGGCAATGCAGTGGTCCATTTCCGCACCTTCGCGCAAGAGTTCCCTGCCGTTTTCCAGGGGGAAAATGCCGCATGGAACAGTGTTTTCGTTGGCTGTTTCCAGGCCCGGCAAGGGCGGCTCGGGGAACGTCAGCCCGGCGATTTCCCGGTATCTTCGTACCGCCAGATACTCGTCCAACAGTATGTCATGGACAGGTTCCAGGGACTCCAGCCTCCGCAGGGCGGGAACGTACAGTTCACAGGCGGCCGTTTCGATGATCCTGTCCATTTCCGCTATCTGCAGCCAAATCTCCTCGATTGCTTCCGGATCCGCCAATCCGCCTGTTTCGAGAACAAAGGAGGGATGCACTCGGGCGGGGAAATATTTTTCCGACAACAGCTGCAAAACCAGCCAGTTGATATGTTGGGCGTGGCGGAGAATTTTTATTTTGGCGGGATCGCCCGCCACGATAATGTTCCGCAAGGCCCCCAGATGCGCGCTTTCGCAGTCCGCCGCCGGGATCTTTCGCAGCAGCCGGATGACCGACTTGGAGGCCGGATACGACAAAGAGGAGAGGATCTCTCCCCGCTTGCGCCGCACGAGCCGGGCCGCCTTTTCCGTGTACTCGCCTATGGGCAATGTCGCGTCCAGCCGGGCGGCGATCAGGCCGATCAGGGCCGGACAGTCTTCCATCAGTTCAACGGCCGGCCGGCCCGTGTTGAAGCAGAATTTCAGCAGGGCGGCCTTGTTTTTCTGGAAACGGGAAACGCCCTGGAGGATCCTGTCGCCCAGGGAGTCGACAAGGCGGAGGAGAGCGTCCATGGACCGGCTGTAGCCGAAGGGCAGGAGGTACTGGCCGCTTTCCGCCTCATAACGGGGACAGAGGGGCAGGATCCCCGAGGGGTGCCTGAGCAGGCACTGGGCCTGACGGAGATTGGGGTGGAGGATCAGCAGCCCTTCCTTGCATTCGAATGTGTATTCACCGATCAGGGACATGAAACAACTACCCGGTCGACTTGTTGATTCTCAGGCCCCTGTCATTCATTATCCCGGGCGGGGATATGTTTTTCAAACCCCTCGGCCAGGTTGGCAAAACGGCAGTTCGCCTCCAGGTAGGCAAGCCTGATGGTCCCGGTTGCGCCGTAATTGTTTTTGGCCACGATGAGCTCCACAACCCCCTTGTCCTGGGTGTAGACCAGATAGGCCTCCGGCCGGTGGAAAAACAGCACCATATCGGCTCCGTCGGCTGCCAGGGATTCCCATTCCCCGA